>JAUZQX010000060.1 GCA_030950765.1 Ghiorsea sp. | reverse complement strand
GCATTTTGCTGTTGCACATCAACTTTCAGCACCACATCTTCATGCGCCCAATAATTAAAACCCGCATCATACTGAACCTTATCACCAGCTCCCGTATCATCCCATGTGTTTTGCCGAACAAACACGCCAAATTGATCATTGATTCTATAGCTGGTTTCAAGCAAAAGACCTTGGGTATTTTGCCCATTATCAATTCTCCAATTGGCTAACAAACCAGTCAACTTAAACTGACCCAAGCTATACACAGCATGTGCTTCAACCAATGTCGCAGCACCAAGCCCACCAGCCACTTGGTCTAAGTTTTCTTGATAGTTTATCGTTGTGCTCAACTCCAAACCTTGAATACCTGCATATTTTAACCTTGCCGTGTATGCCAAAGTATCCGCGACAGCATTACCCACCTGCTGACGACCACTGCGAATCGATGTAGTGGTATTTAACCCTGAATGAATGGCTACGTCATATGATAAACCTGTTGCGCTATGCCCTGAATACATGGCACCTGCTTCTCGCCAAGTTGTTGGAATGATATATTTATCAATGGGGTTGCGCTCCGTACCGTAAAATGTTGTTGGCTCATGGGTTTCATTGATGATACCCACAGGCAGCAAAAACATACCCACTTTGATATTACCTGTGCTTTGTTCAAACTGAATAAATGCTTGCTCAAGCTCGGTTGCGCCTGTTTGACCTGCCCCAGAGATTGCGTGTTCAATTTCAAGCTCAGAGAAGAAACGAATCGTGTCACTAAATTCATGGTTCACAAATAGAACAAAACGATGCATATCTATTTTATTCGATGCATTTTGATAGTTATTATAATGAAGCTCACCATAGCCACCGATGCTTGTTTTTGTCGGCTGCACGCTTTGTGACTCTACAAAACTTGCCAAAGCATTGAGCTGTGCTTGTAAAGCCTCAATCTTATCCTCTTGCGCAAGTCCTATACTTGCGCCACTGCATAAAGCCACTGCAAGTGCTGTTGTTTTTATTGTTTTAGTCATTGTATTTATACCTCTTATCATTGATAAGTGCGAACGATAGTGATAATGATTATCAATTGCAATAGTTTTTTTTATTTTTGTTTAAGCCCCCCCTTGAATCCACAAAAAGTCGACCATATATTTTAATCAAGAAGGTCGCATAATAGTTTTTTACATTGAAAAAAGGAGGTACTAAAAATGACACTTATGCGTAAAACACCTTGGCAAGACTTGGAAGTATTACAACATCGTTTGGGTGACATATTCGGCGATGTCACACCTTCAACCGACATCAACTCTGATCAATGGATGCCTGCGGTTGATATTCGCGAAACTGAAGATGCACTCAACATGCATGTAGAACTTCCAGGTATCGATAAAAAAGATATTACGATTGAAGTGAAAGATGGTGTATTGAGTATAGCTGGTGAACGGCGTTACGAAAAAGATGTTAAAGAAGAAAACGCGCACCGCATTGAACGTGCTTACGGTCGCTTTACACGCAGCTTTAGCTTACCCCGTAATGTTCATGCTGATGCAGTGGAAGCCAGCATGCAAGATGGCGTATTACATATTCGTTTGCCAAAATTAGAAAGCGCAAAACCAAAAGCGATTGCCATCAAATAATTGCTACGCAAGCATTGTATAAACTTCCGCTTATAGCCCCGTTCTTACGGGGCTTTTTTTATCGTTTTACCAAGGTTTTGAAGGTAAACCTGAAGCCACCCATGCCTCTTGCCACCATGCATAATACAGTTCAAAATCACCACGCTCTGCCAAAGATGTGGCTGAAAACACCGTGCCTGACCATAACCACGCTGTAATCAAAGCAAAAAATACAGTCACAGGCCCCATGTCACGCCTTGCCGCCCAGAATGTGAGGATCAATAACGGCCACACCAACATAGCTGCCACCCCTGCATCACCCCAACGCCCTAACCAAGCATGACCTGAGCCAGGGATAACCGCTGCCAACAAACCGGGCATGATAGACTCTTCCACCGCAGGAATGGGATGCGTCTGCAACCAATTTTGCATCAACATATCATGTTGATTGCGATTGTTCAGCATCAAGGTATTATATATACTATTTATCTTGGCATCACGGCGCAATTTCAAGAGACGCTTGGCAATATCAAAACGCTGCGTCCAAACCGTAGCTTGCCCTGATTGTAATATCGCGCCTTCAAGCAAGGCAATGGCTTCTCTATCCTGCCCCTGTTGTGCAAGCTGCATGCTTTGTTGCCACACTTGCTCTGGTGCAGCCTGAGCCAACAATGGCAGGAACAACAATAATACACCAACGATATATTTTAACATCTTACACCTCTTAATGCACAAGTTGATTCATTTCTACAATAGGCAACAAAATCGCCATCGCTAATGTACCCACACCAACCGCCATACCCATCACCAACATAGGTTCCATGATGGTAAGCAGACGTTTTATATTACGCGAAGATTCTTTGTCGTAGTTATCCGCCACTCGAATCAACATTTTATCTAATGTACCTGACTGTTCACCCACCGCAATCATACGCAAAGCAAACATAGGCACGTAGTTACCCGTTTTCAAACCATCAGCCAGCGATGAGCCTTCGCGTAACATGTCCCTAGCTTGAGCCACAGACTCGCGCATGGGTAAAAGCGTGATGGACTGTTGCGCAATTTTCATGGCAGCCAAAGCAGGCACACCACCTTCAAGCAACATGCCCAAAGTGCGCGTATAACGAGAGGTGTTGGTCTTCAATAATAAGGATGATAAAGCAGGTATTTTGAGTAATAATTCATCGCGTTTATAACGCATAGCTTCTTTTTTCATTGCCATGATATAGCTAAACACGGATGCGCTGAATAAAAGAGTTAACATAAGACCGTTGTTGCGAATAAACTCGGATGTAGCAATCACAAACACAGTCAGCGCAGGCAAGTCACCACCTGCTCTTTCAAACACGGTCACAATTTGTGGTACAACCACAGCCAAGAGAAACAACATCACCACCACACCAAAAGCCAAAATAATCACAGGGTATAATGTTGCTGACAAAAGTTCTTGGCTTAACTCCTGCCTACGCTCTAGAAGTTCCGATAACCGTATGGACACCGCATCCAACTGCCCTGTTTCCTCACCAGCCTCCACCATATTACAAATCACATCATCAAAATGGTGGGTTCTCAGCGCATCTGCCAGTGATTTACCTTCCAACACCTGCTGACGTACGGATGAAATCACACTATTAGAGCGTGCATTTTCCATACCTTCAGCAATGGATGAAAGTGAATCGACCAACGGCATGCCTGAATCAATCAAGGTGGCAAGCTGTTGCAAAAAGTTAACTGTTTCTGCGGGTTTAAGCTTGGCAGCTGATTTTCCTTTTGCCGCCTGTTTTTGCGCTTGTTCCACACTCTCAAGCTTACGCACCATCAAACCTTGGCTGCGTAAAGTCTTGCGCGCCGCCCGCTCTGAATCGGCATCTATTTGCCCTTTTTTACGCTTACCCCCAGCATCCAAGGCATCATAGGCAAAGATAGCCATGTTTAATCAACCACCACATCAGCGCGGGTTGCCATCAATACTTCATCAAAGCTGGTAATGCCTGCTGCAATATGCCTCGCCCCATCTTGACGCAAAGAAATCGCACCTTCTTTAGCAGCAATTCTACGCAAAGCGGGTAACCCTTTCCCATCATGAATGGCATTACGCAGACCTTGTGTAATAGGAATCAATTCATAAATCGCCACACGCCCAATATATCCTGTGTTCAAACATTCATCACAACCCTTGGCATCATAAACCACGGTTGCTTCAACCATATCCGTAGCCGAAACATCCAAAGCTTGCCACTCGCCATCTGTAATATCGCGAGGTTTTTTGCAGCTTTCACACAACCTACGAACCAAACGCTGGGCTTGCGCCATGACCAAGGATGATGCCACCAAATAAGGCTCTAAACCCATATCTTGCAAGCGAACAATAGCCGACAAGGCATCATTGGTATGCAGCGTGGCAAACACCATATGCCCCGTTAAAGAGGCTTGGATAGCAATTTCTGCCGTTTCCAAATCACGAATCTCACCAATCATTACAATATCAGGGTCTTGGCGCAAAATAGAACGCAAACCCGCCGAGAATGTCACCCCAATCTTGGGTTGCACCTGCATTTGACCCACGCCTTCCAACTGATACTCAATCGGGTCTTCAATGGTCATCACATTGCGGTTTTTGCGGTCAACTTGCATCAAAGATGCATACAAGGTTGTCGATTTACCCGAGCCTGTTGGACCAGTTACCAAAATAATACCATGAGGCTCTTTAATCACTTTACTCATCATGGCATGTTGGGTTTTACTCATGCCCAAATCATTTAAGGTAAGCAATGTTTGGCTTCTATCGAGCAAACGCATCACCACTCGCTCACCATGTGCTGTGGGCAACACAGACACCCGTACATCCACTTCACGCCCTGCAACTTTAACACGGAATCTACCATCTTGTGGATGTCGTTTTTCGGCAATATCCAAACCTGCCATCACTTTAATGCGACTTGCCATCGCGGTTTGCACCCGTTTGGGTGGTGAAACAATGCTGTGCAACACCCCATCAATACGAAAACGTACCAAAACACTATTTTCAAAGGGTTCAATATGAATATCAGATGCGCGGTCTTTCAAGGCTTGGGATAATAAAGTGTTCACCAAACGAATCACTGGTGCATCATCTTCAGACTCTAAAAGGTCACCAATTTCTTCAATCTCTTTGGCAAGCCCTACTTCTTCATCTTCAAGGTTTTCGAGCATTTGCTCAGCCGATGCACTTGCCATATCAAAAGCCTGATTTAAAGCCATTAAAATCGCATCTTTAGGTACAAGTATAGGCTGTACTTCTGCTCCAAATTCACGCCTACAGTCATCAAGCAATTCCCACGGCCAAGTCGCTTTATTCACCGATTCTTCAGCCACAGCAACAGGATTTAACATGTCTTCTGTGGGTTTAAGCGGAAGCACCACCGCAGCACGAAGAACAGGCAATGAGAAACACATCAAACGCTCTTCATCCACCTGCTCATTATTGACCCGATTCAAACGTAACATGATTTACTGTTGCTCTTCTTTAGCCGCATCCATCTTATGAGCAGGCAAGCCCTCTTCTAAATGTAAACCAGGTATTGGCGCTAAATCAAGGGGCATTTGATTATTCTCAAGTGGAAAAAGAATAGAACCGCCTTCAATAGGTTTTTCATACAACCCTTTGATGTTATTGTATTTTGCGTTGGTGATAGCCTGAATATCACTGGCATCTTTGATAATGTGAGGGCGCAAGAAAATCATCAAGTTGGTCTTTTTACGGCTATTCTCCGTAAACTTGAATGCTTCACCCAACACAGGCATTGAACCCAAACAAGGAACCCGTTGAATAGACACATTCACATCGTCTCGCATCAAACCACCCAGCACAATCATGCCCCCGTCATTGGCCAAAACTACAGTTTTTACCGAACGTTTATTGGTAATCAAATCAGCACCTTGTACACCAGGGTTCAAATCAATACTTGAAATCTCTTGGAAAATCTCCAAACGCACCGTATCTCCCGCAGAAATCTGTGGTTTTACCTTTAAAGTCAGTCCAATATCTTTGCGTTCAATGGTTTGGAAAGGATTAGCCGTACCACCTTGGGTGGAGTTCTGACCAGTTATAAAAGGAACATTCTGACCCACAATAATCTCTGCTTCTTCATTATCCATGGTCAGAAGATTAGGCGTAGATAATACATTGGTATCAGACTTGGTTGAAAGTGCGCGTGCTAAAGAACCCAAGCTTAAAAAATCTATCCCGCCAAAACTTACCGTACCTTGCGTCACACCAACTGCTAAACCTGAACCAGTGGAAAATGGATTGGCAGCGACAGAGTTAATATTGGTACCTGCCGCATTGGAAAATGTTGTTCCGCCAAAAGTAGATGTTCCCGAACCTGCAAAATCATTGGCACTGCGCCACTCCACCCCAAATTGTTCACCTACACCTACCGAAACCTCAACAATCAAAGCCTCAACCAATACCTGTAAACGGTGAATATCCAATTTATCAATAATACCATTCATAGCATTCATATCACTGGGGTCGGCAGTAATTAAAAGCGCATTGGTTGCAGGGTCAGCTACAATCTTCACATCACCTGTAAATAAAACTTTTTGTACAGCCCCCGTTTTTGCAGCGGCTGCCCCTCCTCCCACAAGCTCAGTTAATACTTTGGCAACATCCACAGCATTGGCATGTTGCAAATAACGTACCTGCAAACGCCCTGAGTCTGGTTTGGGTTTGATGTCCAATTTACGAATCACTTCAGCCACTTCATTAATCATTTGCGGTGCAGCAACAACAATCAAGATGTTTCCAGGTTGGTGCGATAAAGCTTTGATCGCATTGGGGCTATTAGGTCCTACTTTGGCATACAGGCCTGACAATGTTTTGGCTAATTTATCCGCTGAAGCATGTTTTAAGGGAAAAATTTGTACCCCAACCGCATCTTGTCGGTCAACCAACTTCAAAATATTCTGAATCCGACGAATATTACTCGCAGAATCGGTTAACAGTAGCATATTCCCACGTGGGTAAGCCACCAAATGGCTATTGGGCGAGATTAAAGGACGAAGCAATGCAACCAATTGTTGTGCATCCGCATATTTAAGAGGTAAAACTTGCGTCATCACCTCATCATTGCGTGGTGCTCTGCCCGACTCACGTACCTTCACTGCCTTTTGTTTACTTTCAGCGCGTGGCACAATCTTAATCACCGAACCACTATTCACCGCCGCAAAACCATTCACTTCTAAAACAGATAGAAACACATCATAGGCTTCATCTTCTGAAATAGGCGTTGGTGATACAATCGTCACATTACCTTTGACCCGATTATCAATCAGGAAATTCTTGTTTGAAAAACCCGATACAAACTCAATAAATGCTCGAATATCGGCATTTTTAAAGTTCATAGTTACGCCTTCGGCATGAGAAAGTGCTGCCCCCATCATCAAACTGGCAACCAAAACAACCCACTTCATTTTTTGCAACATTTGCATCTTCAACCTCTTACTGGATGGTATAGCTTAATTGTTGCAAGCTACCATTTCGTTCTATTTCCACATCAATAAATGTTGCGTTCTGCAGTTCACGATACATACGCATCGCTTGCTCCGCACCTGTGACCGATTCACCATTCACTTTTTTAATGACATCACCATTAATCAAACCAATTTCTTCATACAGCGAACCTTTAACAATGTTACTAATCATAAAACCATCGGGTTTTTTATTGGTAAAATGTGGTGTTACACGCGCTTGGCTTAATAATGTTGAAAAATTGCGCATTTGTTTTTGCAGCTTTTGTTTATCAATACGCCGATTACTCAACGGAAGTTTAGCGCGTTGTTTAAACCGTGGTGTTTGCAGCATATTGTTTGGTGCATTCACCAACTGTTTGCCTGCTTCAAGGTGAATACGCTCCATCTTGCCTCGATTATCAACAACGATGGCTGCTGGCTCAACTTGTTGAAGCAAAACACCTGGCTGCACCTCTTCATTCAAAAAGAATACTTGTTGTTTTTTGCTTCCCGATATGGTCACCATGGCCGCTGACTTCTTACCTGCAACAACCGTACCCATCAATTTGATGTTGAGTTTGCTTGCTACCACTGTTACAGCTTGCTCAACTTTTTTGTCTTCCACTTGAGCCTGACCAAACAGTGGGACATCTTTAAAGAGCATTTCCACCGCTGATGTTTCACTTGATTGTTCTACAGGCAAAGATGTTTGCGGATGCATAGACTGTGGGTTGCCCACCAATAAGCCCGAAACGAACCACGCCATTAAAATAACCAGTCCGTATTCAGTCCAACGTGGTAACAGTGACATTACCATGCGTACATCAATCCCATGGATGCCATTTGCCAACGGTTGTATGGCCAAAAGCCATTATTCACGGTGTTTTCACCACCAATTTCTTGATACTCATAACGTAATGTAATATTTAATCCTGAAACACCGACTTCTGACCTGGGCAATGTCCAACGAAAGTGAATACCTGTACGATAACCATCTTTTTTGCTATACGGTGCCGCAAACAAAGGGTTGGTGACTTGCATATCCAAGGCTAAGGCCGCATCAATACGTGTTTCAAATTGCCCCATATTCCCACCGACCGAAGTAAGCGATAAACCTGCCCATTGGCTAGTCACCACTTCATCAATGGGCTCGCCTGCAACTGCTATCGCAACCCCATTCAACACAAACTTCTCCCGTGTTTGCCTTTGCTCCCTTTGCGCCAACCAAACACCAAATCGCGCACCCAACATTCGGTATTGCACATCCAAACGCACATCTTGTTGCTGCATACTTAAATCATTCACCTGCCCATTATTCCAAGCTTCGGCAGCAGATGAACTACTATCCATAAGTGCTGCACTCACCGCAAAAAACCAATCCTGATCACGTTCTGAGCTTAGCCTAAGTTTAAGTAAAGCACCACTACCATTAGCCTTGCTCGGCAACTGATTGAACCCAGCAATACCATTTGCTTGTTCCTGATATCGCCACAATACACGTTCAACTTGCGCATCAAACTCCACTGCTTGCGCAATAGATAACGGCAATAAATAAGCTAGTAATAAGTATATGATTTTATGCATCCATGACATGGGCGCATTCAAGCACCCTTCACACCATTTTACCACCGCTTAAACCCAAAAAAGAAAAAAACGTATCTTGCCTCTATCATAGCAAATATACCTACATCAAGTCTTGCGGATCCACATCAATTTTTCGGCGCACACCTGAAGGAACGCGCAACTTTTTAATAAGGGGTAATAGCTGCCATGGTAAGTGTTTCCTTGCCTCATCACGAATAATCAATTCAAAACGAAAACGCCCTGATAAACGCTCCAAAGCACACGGCATAGGACCGCTCACCTTCACTTCATCCCAGCTTTGTAATGTTTTTGCAAATTGATGTGCTGCCACAATCGCTTTTTCATGGTAACCCGCAGAAAACACAACCCGCACCCATCGTGCATAGGGTGGAAAATGTGTCAGCTGACGAAGACTTAACTCTTCATCTAAAACTTCTTCAGCCTTGCTTTCATCCAATCTATCAAACCACGATGCATCAGGGCTCCATGTTTGCACCACCACTTTGCCTGCTTGCTCACCACGCCCAGTACGCCCAAACACTTGCGTCATTTGTTGCCACCAACGCTCTGATGCGCGGAAATCGGGTAAATTCATGCCCAAATCAGCATTGATCACACCAACCAAGGTTACATTAGGAAAATGATGCCCTTTGACCAACATTTGCGTACCCAATAAACAATTAATATCACCTGCTTCGAATTGGGTTAATACCCGCGTCAAATCTTTTGCATGGCGAATCACATCGCGATCAAAACGTGCCAGTTTTGCATCGGGAAGTGCTTGTTTCAACACATCTTCTAACCGCTCTGTACCCGACCCCAATGGCAAATAAGCCTGTTCTCCACATTGGTCACATGTTTGTTTGACTCGCTCTTTGTAATCACAAGTATGACAACGCAATACGCCTTCCTTGCGATGTAGGGTTAAACGTAAACTACACAAACGACACTGTGGCACATAACCACAAGCAGTACATTGTAAGGCTGGCGCATAACCTCGGCGATTAAGGTACAACATGGCTTGTTCACCACGTTCAAATGTTTCTTCAAGGCGCTGCAAGAGCAGTGATGATAACACCGATGTTGAGCCTCGCATATCAATAATTTCAGGTTTGATTTGCGTATGTTGGTGCACACGCTCAGTCAAATGAAAACATGCGACCTTGCCTTCTTTCACTTGTCGCCAGCTTTCCAAACTGGGTGTTGCAGAGCCTAACACCATAGGAATCTTCAATGCTTGTGCCAATAATAATGCCATGTCTCTTGCCGAATACATCACACCATCTTGCTGTTTAAATGATGTATCATGTTCCTCATCAATCACAATCATGCCAAGGTTTTTTAAAGGTAGGAATAAAGCAGAACGTGTACCCAAAAGAACTTGCGTCTTCTCTAAACCATGCCGTACAGCAATTTTCTCCCGCGAGGTTAAGCCCGAATGCCAAATAGAAACATATTTAAACCGTTCAGAGAGCCGTTGCTTCCACATCGGAGTCAAACCAATCTCAGGCACCAATATCAACACCTGTTTACCTTGAGCAACCAGCTTTTCTGCAGCTTGCAAATAAACTTCGGTTTTCCCTGAGCCTGTCCGACCAAACAATAGCGCGGGATAAAATTGTTGATGTTCACAAAGCGCATCCACGGCTTGCTGTTGCGATGCACGCAACTGCAATCGTATTTTTACACACGTTGCATCGTCCTGTGGCTGTTCCCACACTTCCTCAAGCACACCTGCTTGCACAGCTTGAAGCACTCGCCACTGCACAGCACGGACTTCACAATATTTACTAATCGTCGCCAATGAAATAGCCCGTTTACTCGTAAATGCCAACGCCAAATCATGATCAAAATCGAATAGCAACGCGCGATCTAAACATTTAAAACGCCGTTGCTTATCTAACGCCGCCCATGCCAAGGCTAATTCATACATTTCCCCTGTGGTACATAAGTAGTAACTACTTGCCCGCTGTAACCAACACCAATAAACATCGGCATATAAACTTTTATCATCTAACCGATCTAAAACTTGTTTCAAATCTACCGTTGTAACTTGCTCCACATCCTGTTCAAACACTTGCTCAACAACAGCAACTCGTTTGCTATGTCCAAAAGGCACAACAACCCGAATACCAACTTGCGGTTCACCTAAATCATCAAGCCAAGCATAATCAAAGCTTTGCCATAACGGTGCAAACACAGTGGCACGAATATAAATACGGGGATTCTCAAGCTCTAGCACGGTTACAGCAAACGTTTGTCAGGGGTAAACTCTGGCACAAGCTGCTGCAATAATTGAATCAAGGCTGGCACATCTCGTTTCGCACATGCCTCACGAATAGCCGCTAAACGTTGCTGTACTTCATCCCAATCTACTTCACGAACATCAGACAGCATAATTTTAGCATGGGTTGTACCCTGCAGTGATTCAGCCTCATGAAACAACTCTTCAAATAACTTTTCCCCGGGGCGTAAACCAGTATAAATAATATCAATATCCTTGTTAGGCACCAAACCAGCCAAGCGAATCATTTGTTCTGCCATATCTTTAATTTTTACAGGTTCACCCATATCCAAAACAAAAATTTCACCACCCGAACCCATGGTTGCCGCTTGCAAAATCAACGATACCGCCTCAGGAATAGTCATAAAATAACGGGTAATATCAGTATGTGTAACTGTAACAGGACCACCGCTTTCAATTTGTTTTTTAAACAACGGTACAACACTTCCTGCTGAACCCAGAACATTACCAAAACGGGTTGTAATAAAGGCCGTATCACACCGTTTATTCAAGTTTTGGCAATATATTTCTGCCATACGTTTGGTTGCTCCCATCACATTGGCGGGATTAACTGCTTTATCTGTTGATACTTGGATAAAGTGTTCACAAGCATTCATTGCTGCAAGGTCAGCAAGCATGCAAGTTCCCAACACATTGGTTTTAATACCCTCTGCTGGATTCGCCTCTACAAGTGGCACATGTTTATACGCTGCGGCATTAAAAACGATATCAGGTTTATAATTCGAGAATATCCATTGCATACGTTCATGATCACGAATATCACCCAAAACTGACCTACAAGACTTATAATTTGTAGTCGCCTGTAGTTCATTGTCAATTTGATATAAGTTGAACTCTGCGTGATCCAGCAAAATAAGCTTACTGGGGTTAAATGAAAGTAGCTGGCGACATAACTCTGAACCAATAGAGCCTCCAGCACCTGTAACCATCACTTGTTTACCTTCAATAAATCTAGCGACCACATCATCTTTCAATGCTATTTCATCCCTACCCAGTAAATCTTCCAAATGAATATTTCGCAAACTGCCTATATCTGGTTTTTGATGGTCTAGTTCTTCTAAAGTAGGAACCGTTCGGCACCTAACATGTAAGTCGGCACAAATCTTCACCATATTTTGTAGTAGCTTAGGTTCAGCCGATGGCATAGCAATCAATACTTCATCAATACTTAATTCTGGAATTAACGTTGCCAAACTAGCAAAATCGCCCAAAACTGGAATACCACGAATATCACAGCCTTTCTTCTTTTTTTCATCATCAAGGAAACCAACAGGTATATATTTATCTGAATTTAAAATATCTCGAACCAATATCTCGCCTGCTTTTCCTGCGCCTAATATAAGCACACGTTTGCCAGCTACCGATGATAAACTTAATCGTCTATCTTTTATCCAGCGGTACAATAACCGCATACCTGCTAGGCCACCCATCAATAAGATGGGGTACAGGACAAGCGTTGAACGTGGAACACCTTCCAGTCTGATCCAAGTGAACAATATAAAATATGTAAACAAAGAGCCAAAAAGTACAGACTGCAAAATTCGCGTTAAGTCTGGTAATGATGCAAAACGCCAAATCCCTCGATATAAACCAAAGTACCAGTAGTTGAATGCCTGAATCAATAGTGCAACCCACAACATATGCCATGCAGCTTCAATATGATGTTTTGGAATAGCCCCAAAATCAAAACGAAAAGAAAAAGCTAGATAAATGGCTAATGAAACCCATAACATGTCATGAATAAAAGCAAACCAACGGCTTTTCCAGATATAAAGTAAGTCTCTCACGTTCTCACCAACCTTATGTTTAAATTAAAAAGGCGAGCTAAATAGCTCGCCTTTAATATTATCTACCCCTTAATAAAAAGGAAGTTATTTATAGAAACCAATCATTGCTTCTAAAGATTTAACTTTAATCTTAGAAGCCTGACCAGCACAACCAAATGCTTCAAAACGCGCTTGGCAGATGTCTTTCATGGCATCTTTAGCAGCTTTATAGAATTTACGTGGGTCGAAGTTAGATGGATTTTCCTTCAAGTGTTTACGAATTGCACCAGTAGAAGCCATTCTAAGGTCAGTATCGATGTTTACTTTACGTACACCAGACTTGATGCCTTTAACGATTTCTTCAACAGGAACACCATAAGTCTCGCCCATTTCTCCACCATATTCATTAATGATAGCTAACCATTCTTGTGGCACTGAAGAAGAGCCGTGCATTACCAAGTGTGTATCTGGAAGTGCTGCATGAATTTCTTCAATGCGGTCAATGCGCAATACTTCGCCTGTTGGTGGTTTGGTGAATTTATATGCACCGTGTGAAGTACCAATAGCAATCGCCAAAGCATCAACATTTGTTGCTTCAACGAAATCAACT
>JAUZQX010000006.1 GCA_030950765.1 Ghiorsea sp. | reverse complement strand
CCTAACACAGCAGGGCCTTGGAAAGTTGTTATTTTTCAGCATGGTTTCACTGTAGATAAAAATGCGGTGTTTGGTATAGCCAATACTTTAGCCTCGCAAAATTATGCAACGATTGCTATTGATGCTGTGTTGCATGGTGATAGAACCTTTGGTTTGGATTTGGTGAACAATACAACAGGTGCAGCAAAGCCTGATACTGTGGTGGATAAAAGCGGTACGCACTACCTTAACCTTGCCTCGCTACTCACTTCGCGAGATAATATTCGTCAATCGGTTGCCGATTTAATTCATTTGGCGAATATTGTTAAGGTATCGACGTTAGATGTGGTTTTAAATACAAATGGCACGCCAGGGGCAGATGCACCAGATTTGGATACAACAGTGCCTTTAGCTTTTGTAGGTCACTCCAATGGTGGCATATTGGGCACAGTGTTGGCGGGGGTGATGCCTGTAGCGGATATTGCTAAATATATATTGGCAAATCCAGGTGGCGATTATACTACAATCTTGCAAAACTCAGGTGCATTTTCTCCTTTGGTGAATGCCGGGCTTGCTGCCAAACGTATAAATGTTGGTACACCTGAGTACGCAGCATTCTTCTTTGCAGCTCAAACGGTTATTGATGATGGCGACCCATTAAACTATGCAGCTCTTGCAGCAAGTAAGGGTGTTTTCTTGTTGAAAACAACACCCGATGGTGTCGTACCCAACCTACAAACAGATGCCTTGTCGCGTAACCTTGGTTTGAAGCAAGTGAGTGGTAATGCGGCAACAGTGAATACAAATGCTTGGGGTTTAGGTGTAGTAGCGTCATCAACGGGTAATGCCTTTATAAATTACACGGCAGGATCTCATAGTTCATTCTTAAGCCCGACGACATCAGCTGCAGCAACGACAGCTATGCAAACGGATACAATGACCTTCTTATTGGGTGGCGGTGTATCTACAAGTAATACAGCGGTAACGGAGTGATTATGAGATATTTAAAATATATTAAACAAGCTTCTATTTTGTGTGTTGCAGGCGTTTTGTTATCCTCTCAAGCTTTTGCCAGTGGTTTTATGATACCAGAACAAGGTGCTAAAGCGATGGGTATGGGTAATGCGTTTGGAGCGATTGCGGATGATGCTTCTGCGAACTGGTTTAATCCTGCGGGTTTGTCGTTTCAGAAAAATAATGCTGCTGTGAGTAGTACCTTGGTGTACCCATTGAATGACTTTGAGGCAGGTGGACAGAGTTATTCTGCGAAAAAAGGGCTACATGTTATTCCTCAGGCTTATGTGCGCTATGGCGAGGGTAACTCTAAGCTGAGTTATGGTTTGGGTGTCAATTCTCCTTTTGGGTTATCTGTAGATTGGACAGATTCTGGAGCTCCTTTTACGCAAGTCGCAGCGGGAAGCAAAGCAGTTACTTTTTCTGAAATTCAAGCCATTCATGTGAACCCGAATATTGCATACCAAGTGAGCGATAGTTTTTCCGTGGCTATGGGTGTTTCATATTATAATGCCTTTAAAGTACACCTGAACAGTGACCTATTACGCATTGGTGGCTCTGGTGATGGGTTTGGCGGAAATATTGCGTTTTTATATAAAACCAGTGCTTGGAGTGTTGGTGGTAGTTACCGTACGAGTGTGAAAATTGATATTACGGGTACGGCTGTGGGTGGCCCTGATGCTGCTTTCTTATCCCTCGATGGTATTGGTGCGAATGCGACCACGTCTGTGACCTTCCCTGATATTCATAGTTTGTCTCTGGCTTATGCTGGCATTCCTAAAGTGATGCTTAGTGCACAATTGGACAGGGTCAATTGGACAACGTTTGATAAAATTGAAATTAATTATGCTCCGTCTGCCCTGAATGCCCTTACAGGCCCAACATCAACAATTCCTGAAGGATGGAAAGCTACTGTTGCGATTCGTTTGGGTGCAGAGTGGGCATATACAGATGATATGCGGGCACGTATCGGTTATACATATGACCCCACACCAACCAACCCCACTGACTTTTCACCGCGTTTACCAGGTAATGATAGACAACTGATTACCTTAGGTTATGGCACTGACTTTTCAGATGATTTAACTATGGATTTGGCCTATGCTTATGTATGGCTCGATGATAGAACAGCCGTGGCACCGACAGATCCTGCATACCACGGTGTATTTAAATCTACAGTGCACCTTCTTTCTGGCGGCGTAACATATAAGTACTAAACATTTTTGTTTTTGAACTGGAAAGGTGTTGTTTCTTATGAAGCAACGTCTTTTTATTACCTTCTTTTCATCATGGTCGCAAACGACTAGCTTGCGCCCAGTTTTGTATTGGAAAAGAATGGAGAGTGTATGCGCTACGATTGGACTGTGGATGAAATTGAGAAGTTGTTTGAACTTCCATTTAATGACTTGATGTTTCAAGCGCAACAAGCGCATCGTGCCAATTTTGATGCCAATGAAGTGCAGCTTTCAACCCTTCTTTCGATTAAAACAGGTGGCTGCCCAGAAGATTGTAAATATTGCCCGCAATCATCGCGTTACAATACCGATTTAGATTCAGAGCTTCTGATGAAAAAAGAAGAGGTGATGAAAGCCGCCAAAATTGCCAAAGAAAAAGGGGCATCACGTTTTTGTATGGGGGCGGCATGGCGTGAGCCCAAAGGTAGAGCTTTTGAGTTGGTGTTGGATATGATTCGTGAAGTCAAAGACATGGACATGGAAGCCTGCGCTACACTGGGTATGTTGGATGCAGAACAAGCGAAAAAGCTTAAAGATGCTGGTCTTGATTATTATAACCACAACTTAGATTCTGACCCTGAATTTTATAAAACAATTATTTCTACACGTACTTATGAAGAGCGTTTGGACACGCTTAAAAATGTGCGCAGCCAAGGCATGAGTGTGTGTTGTGGTGGCATCGTAGGCATGGGTGAAGTTATGCGGAATCGTGCTGGTATGATTGCACAACTTGCACGTATGGAACCACATCCAGAGTCTGTGCCGATTAATATGTTGGTGAAGGTTGAAGGTACGCCCATGGCTAATGTGGAAGACTTGGATAATTTTGATTTTATCCGCACCATTGCTGTGGCAAGAATTACCATGCCTTCTTCTCATGTGAGGCTTTCAGCTGGGCGTGAGGTTATGAGCGAAGAAATGCAGTCATTGTGTTTCTTAGCAGGTGCAAACTCCATTTTTTATGGTGAGAAGTTGTTGACCACAGGCAACAACGAAGCTGAAGAAGACAGAGCATTCTTTGCCAAATTGGGCATTCGCCCAGAAGAGAGGGCTACGCCATCATCGCGCCGTATGGTAGATGCACCACAACAACCGGAGGAGGCTATCCATGTCGGATAAACCTTGGGGAGGGCGTTTTGAAGCGCCGACAGATGCTTTTGTGGAAGCTTTTAATGCATCCACACATGTTGATGCAAGAATGTATGCCGAAGATATTGCAGGCTCTCGCGCCCATGCCACCATGCTGACGGCGCAAAATATTTTGAGTGAAGAAGATTTAAAGCTGATTCTTGATGGTTTGAATCAAGTAGAAAAAGAAATTGAATCGGGTGAATTTGAATTCACGATTGCACTTGAAGATGTGCATATGAACATTGAAAAGCGGCTCACTGACATCATTGGTGATGCGGGTAAACGTTTACATACTGCGCGTTCTCGCAATGACCAGGTCGGTACAGATACACGGCTTTATTTAAGGAAACGCACCTCTGATTTGATGGTGCGCATCAAACATTTACAGGGCGTACTTGTTAAACTTGCCGATGAACATGCGGACACTGTGATGCCAGGTTTTACCCATTTACAAACGGCACAGCCCGTCACTTTAGGCCATCATTTATTGGCATACGTCGAGATGTTTGGGCGTGATTATGCACGTTTTTCTGATGCTAAAGCGCGGATGAATCAATGTCCGCTTGGCTCTGCGGCACTAGCAGGCACAACATTCCCTATTAACCGTGAACAAACAGCCAAACTGTTGGGTTTTGATGCGCCGTGCGCCAACTCCTTGGATGCTGTATCAGACCGTGATTTTATTATGGAACTATTATCATCCGCATCCATTTGTTCGATTCATTTATCGCGTTTTTCCGAAGAGTTGATTTTATGGATGAGCGCCCAGTTTGGTTTTATTGATTTGCCCGATGCCTTTTGCACAGGTTCATCGATTATGCCACAGAAGAAAAACCCAGATATGCCTGAATTGGTGCGCGGGAAAGCAGGGCGCATCGTGGGCGCATTGATGTCGATTTTGATGACAATGAAATCGCTTCCTTTGGCATACAACAAAGATATGCAGGAAGATAAGGAAGCCATTTTTGATGCCTTTGATAACCTTGAGGGCTGTTTGCGAGTGTTTGGTGATATGTTACCAGGTTTAAAAGCAAATATTTCCAATATGCATAAAGCAGCAGGTTCTGGTTTTTCCACAGCAACCGACTTGGCTGATGCTTTGGTGCGTGCGGGTGTTCCCTTTCGTGATGCCCATGAAATTGTTGGTAAATCAGTGGCCTATTGCATTAAAGAAAATGTAGAACTGCATGAAATGAGTCTGTCAGCATGTCAAAACATTGATGCACGTTTGACGCTTGAAATGGTACAAGCCTTGTCGGTGGAAACATGTGTTGCCGCCCGCAACCATACGGGTGGAACAGCACCTGAGCAGGTGCGTTTGCAATGTATTAAATGGAAAAAACAGCTTGCGGCTTAATTTTTTGCTTGCAGTGCTGCTTGTTTTGGCAGGCTGTGGCTTAAAAACGAACTTGGTGGTGTATGATGATAGTGCCCCCATGCCCCAAATTGCTAATTTATCTTATCAGGTACATGGCGATAAGCTGGAGTTAGCGTTGGATATTGCAGGCGGCAGCGGCACTGTATTATATCAAATTGATAGAACAGAGGTTGAACCTGATTGTCAGTGTATTGGGCATTGGTTGCGCTATTATGAATCAACAGCAGATACACAACGCAAAGGGCTTGTGCACCACATCAAACTTCGTCAATCAAATGTGGTTTATGCGTTTCGTTTGCGGGTTAAAGATAGCCTTGGGCGGGTGAGTGGGTGGAGTCAGGTATTGAAAGCGAGTGCTGAGAAAAAGTTAAATGCAAAAGCGCAAATAAAGGTTGAAGGCAACAATGAATAAACATGAACAATACCGATTGAATCAGCTGGGTGAATACCCTTTTGCGCGATTGAATAAACTTCTTGATGGTTTAGCACCAAATCCTAATTTGGATTTTATTGATGCGGGAGCTGGCGAACCGCGTTTGCCATTGCCTAGTTTTGTGCAACCAACATTGGATGCTCATGTATTAGGTTTTTCCAAGTATCCGACCACTTCAGGTAATGACTTTTTAAGAGAAAGTATTGCGGCATGGTTAAAACGTCGTTTTTCTCTCAAATCTATAGATGCCAACACCCAAGTATTAAGTGCCAATGGTACACGCGAAGCTTTGTTTGCTGCAGCCCATGCCTTGATTAACCCCAATGCCGATGAAAAACCTTGGGTGATGATGCCCAATCCAATGTATCAAATTTATTTGGGTGCGGCGATTACCGCAGGTGGTAAACCTTATTTGCAACCTTGCACGGCGGAAACAGATTTTGCGCCTGATATAGATGGCATTAGTGATGATATTTGGGCAGATACGGCATTGGTGTATGTCTGTTCACCATCCAATCCTACGGGCTGGGTGGCTGATGAAACCTATTACACCAAGCTGCTCAGACTTGCAGAAAAGTTTGATTTTTATGTATTGGCGGATGAGTGTTATTCAGAGATTTATTATGCCGATAAACCTGTGGGTCTGCTTGAAGTGGCACAAAACATGGGGAATAGCGACTATAAACGTTGCTTGGTGATGAATTCGTTGTCCAAACGCTCGGCTCTCCCTGGACTTCGTTCTGGTTTGATCGCAGGTGATGCGGATTTGATTCAAAACTTCTCCAAGCTTCGCAGTTATACAGGACCAGGAACACCTTTACCACTGCAGCATGTAGCGGTAGCAGCATGGAATGATGAAGAACATGTGCAGCAGCATTTAAAAGTGTATAGGGATAGTTTGGATGTTTTTTTTAATGTGTATGGTGGCGAAGTTCCAGCGGGTTCATTTTTTGTCTGGCTAGCGGTAGATGATGAAGAAACATTTGTGCGTCAAGCTTATCAAGAGCAAGCGATTAAACTGTTACCAGGTAGCTATTTGGGTACAAAAGATATGCACGGCATCAATGCAGGGTCGGGTTATGTGCGCGCTGCTTTAGTGGATGGTGTTACGAAGTCTAGGGAGTTGGCTTTACGCTTGAAGAAATTACAGGCGGTTTAATAAAGATATGATTTGTTCAATTCGAGCAGGCTTTAACAAAATTGTAATATGTTCAGGTTCAGATTTGGGTGGCATTCCTGTATAAAGAATAGTTTTAATGTCAGGTTTAATTTTTTCAGCAGATGCTATCAAGTCTAGGCCTGTCATGTTTGGCATATTTTGGTCGGTGATAATGGCTTTGAATGTTTTAGGTTGTTGGGAAAAGGCTGTTAAGGCTTGTTTTGCACAAAGGTGAGCAGACACCTTAAAGCCTTTATGCTTTAAGAGTTGCGAGTTAATATTTAAAATACTTTTATCATCATCAACGAGTAAAATCATTGCTCTCCCAAGAAGGTGCGAACTCTAGCTGTGGGCGCATATAGTGACGGTAACAAATATCACCTATTTTTACTAAAATGGATGTTAGGTTTCGCAATCTAAATGGGGTATAGTGATGAATAGTATTAAGTTAAACCAAGGGTTTAGTTTGGAAGATTTCCCTAAAGCAAAAGCTGTTCTTATCAAGAAGGGTGATTTGCTTTTATATGAAGGAGATGAACAAGCTAAGCGAGCCTTTATTATTGTGTCAGGTAAGCTAGAAGTCCGTTTAATTTCAGGTACTGGGCATGAAACACTGTTGTATCACTTAAATCCAGGTGAACTGGTTGGAGAACTTGCTGCATTTGGCATAAAAGCAAGGACGGCAACGATTGCGGCGACTATGAATACGCAGCTTTTGGAAGTGCCATATACTGAACTTGTTAAGCGTATGTCAGATAGTAGTTTTGTTGAGAAAATATCTCACCATTTTCTAACACGTTATTTACGTACACATGATGTGGTGAGCAGGCTTGGACAGCCTAATGTGGCAATGAAACTTTGTCGTTATTTTAAATCACTGTCAGATCAGAAGGATATGCTGGGTGATGTTGTTACTCTGAAAATACCAAGTCATTCAGAAATGGGCAAATTGCTAAGTTGTCAGCGGGAAACGATAACGAGAGAAATGAAAAAACTTGTTCTTTCAGGGGTGATTATCCCCCAAGAAAAAGCGGGATTGTTTGAACTTGATATAGAGAAGAACAACTTACTTTTGGCAGGTATGTTGGATGCGGACTAATCCAGGGAAGACCTGGACAAGTCATGAATGCATATATTGTGCCCTGTGCATCCAAACTCTGCGTTGTGCATTTGAGCAATAGCCTTGCTATTCCATGCAACACACGCCTGGATTTTGAATGCCCTGAAATACAATCTGCTTCATCCAGACTTAGTCAGAGCTTTCCTTGGTTGCTGGTGCAGGGCAAGGTTTGGCTAAAAATATCAGTTTGCCCAATACCTTTAAGGGTGAGGGTTACAGGCGTGAAAGAAATAGGTTTGGCTAAGGCCTGATGTGTTGCCTCATCGATTAAAATCTCACCAACCCGCGCATTGGACTCTAATCTCGCCGCTAAATTGACATGGCGACCAATGGCGGTGAATGTCCGCCTTTCATGCGAGCCTAAAACACCCAATACAGCTTCACCTGAAGCGATACCCACGCCAATACCCAGCTGCTCCAAGCCTTGGTTAAGACGTTGTTGGTTTAATTGATGAACAGCTTGAATCATTTGTTTTGCAGTTTGAAGCGCATCCAAGCTAGAATGATGTTGCGAAGGTAAAACACCAAATACAGCCATTACCCCATCCCCCATGATTTTATCTATCATACCATGGTGTTGCATGATGGGAGGAAGCATGCAATTCATATAATCATTGAGTGTTTGCATGACAATTTGTGCATCGTGACGTTCATTAAATGGGGTGAACCCACGAATATCAACAAAAAGTGTACTGATGTTTTTGCGTTCACCTGCTGCATCAAGCAGCATCTCACCTTGTTCAATACGTGCCACCACCTCATGCCCAATATAGCGATGTAAAGTTTGTTTCATTTGTGCTTTGAGAAGAATTAAATCATTGGATACTTGTTGGTACTGTTGGAGCTGTAAGGTGTTTTGGGTGACATCACAAAAGAGTAGCCAATCACAACCGTTGTCTTGTATGGCGAAAATATCTGTATATTGCTCGTTTTTCAGTTGCACTTGCGGTAGCTCAAAACTTTCATGGATGGGCAACATACCCAATAAAACATCAAAAATGGTGGTTGCAGATTGACCAGTTTGGGGTATTTTAGGGCTATAATGTTGCCATGTTCCACCCATATCAATAATAATATCACTATGCTTTTCTAGTTTTAACCAGGCAGGCTCAAGTTGCTGTATGCTATGGTTGGCAAGGTATTGGAAGAGGGTTGTTGGTAGGTGATTCATGTAATGTTTTTTACCAATCAGGAGATAAGTAGTTGGGCTAGAGCATGAAATGATTGCTCAACATGTTCGCCAGTTTTGGCGCTGGTAGTGTAGATAGGGTTATTATACTTTTGCAGTTCAGCCATGTTTTGCTCGCTGATGTCCCAAGCATCAGTAAGGTCATGTTTGTTGAGTAAAAATATATTAGGAATATTGCCGATGTCGGTGTGTACACGTGTTAAAATTTCATGCGCTGTTTGTATGGTTTCAGGACGTGTTCCATCGATGACAGTAATCATGCCAGCAGCACCGCGCAAATAACTGGTAGTTATTTTTTTGAACTTTTCTTCACCATGGATATCCCAAATCATCAAGTTGACTTGTATGCCATCAATATCAAGCATTTTTTTATCAATTTTAACACCCATCGTGGACATATATTTTTCAGAAAATTTACTGTATACAAATTGGGCTGTCAGGCTTGTTTTGCCCACACCTGCGGCTCCAAGGATACATATTTTTTTTTGAATCATGGTTGTTTTGTTTCTACTTCAAGCGCAAAGTGAATGGTTTCTGCTGCGTTTGTTGCATCAGTTTTGTGTGAAATAATTCTGAGATGTTGGTTGCCAATACCGTGGGCGAGCAGTGCTTTTTGTACAGCTTTTAGCCGTAAGGATGTAATAAAGCTGGCTGTATTACTGTACAATGCTTTGATGAGTAGTTTGCTGCTTGGTTCGATGCGTTGTGCCTGTTGGAATTGCGCCGCTACGGTTGCAATATCTTTTTGTATATCGAGAGATATTCTGGCAATACTGTTGGGAAATGTAATGCTGCTTTGATTAATCATTCTTTGTATATCTGTCCAGCCTTCAGTGGTGTTTTTTAGGTTGTTGGTATAAAAACTATGTACACCATCGACCAGTACAAACTGGTCTTGGGCAGAAGAAATCCAAGCGCCTGTTGCAGAACCTGTTGCCGTTAAAATGCCATTGCTAAAGCTTAGACTAACACTGCTAGGCGGTTGTAACTGTTGTATTGCTGCCGCTAAAATAGCAGCCTCATCAATAAATCTAGCCACTTGGTTGTCAAACCTATCAATACCATCAAGGCTGGTCGCTTTATCGTTGGCTAACTCAATCCACGTTTGTTGGGCTTCACCCGTTGCCAGCAATATCCCATTCGATAATGATAGCTGCACGGACTCTGGTGGTTGCAAAGCTTCAATAGCACGCTGTAAAATAATATCACTGGATAGAGAGACTTGTTGGTCATTGTAAGACTTTAGATAGGCAATATGTTTGGCTTGTTGTTTAGCCTTGACCATCCAAATGTCTGATGCAGAGCCTTTGGCGATGAGTTGCATATCCTTGGTCATCAATAAACGCACAGTGCTAGGTGGCCGTAACCTCTTGTAAGCTTGTTTGAGCACATAAGCTGGGCTATCGATAAGCGTAAGTTTACGGTCTTGGTATTGGGTGATTTCTGTAATGTTCTGGATGTTCTTTTTGGCATGCGCTGCCCAAGCTTGCGTAGCTTTTCCAGACACGATTAATCTGTGTTTATCTAAAGAAAGCTGGATGTTTGTTGTGGGCTGTAACAGTGCTTGAATGCGTTCTATCAGTGTAAGTTCTGGTGTGAGTTGGCTGGTGTCAACTTGGGAGATGCCAGCAATCAATGGGGCAGTTTTTTTAGCTTCATCTAACCATGTTTGTGCCGCAGAACCATTGAGAACCAAGGTGCTCCCTTGTAAAGACAAGATAATGCTTTGTGGTGGTTGCAAGATGAAAAGTGCACGCTTGAGTACCAAAGGAGATGCCAATGATTGGTATGGCTGCAAACTTAATTCCAGTTGTTTGGGTGATAACTTAGCGTTGGCCAGTAGCTCATATGGGTCACGGCTTAGTGGGTCGCGTAAACCTTGGATGATATATTTATCATCACGGTTGTTATAACTTGTAATAACAATGCCTGAGGTGTCCATGAGTTGTTGCGTATATGCCTGCCACTGAGCATCAATGTTTGCTTGTTGACGGTGGCCCCAGACTACCCATGTGATGATAAGTGCTGTGATAATACCCAAAGTGATAACGGGCTTGAATGGTGAACCCTTTTTGGTTTTGCTTTCATAGTCGGCAACCAACAGTGGGGATAGGTTGAGATCGGTTGCTTCAAATGGCTGGGTATCACCTTCAAAACCTTGTAAGTTTTCATGGAAGTCATGTTGAATGTCTTCAATGGTGGTTTGCATTTTTTCACGCAGAGGAAGTGGTGGATTACCACGGCATACCAGCGCTAAAACAACATCAGGGCCCTGCTCGATGAGCACTTGTAAGTCACCCATGCGTAAGCTTTCGATACCTTGGTTTGCACTGCTTGAGAATGAGTCATGGATAAAATCTTGTACAGCCGTAAGCATGCTCGATACCACATCAGCATCTTCGTGATGGCTTGGGTCTAAGGCGATATGTTTAAGCAATAGTCCGGTTTCTTTGTGGATAAGGAAAACCTGCTCAACGCGGTAGAGTAGGGTGTTAAGCAATACAACCTCAGCGAAAGATTTGCCTGTGCGTATGGCATCCAGTCGCCAGCGTAAACCTTGGGCAGAAAAAGAATGTTCCAAGGTTTGGTTCATGGATTGCAACATAGTGGCAATAGAACTTTGAATCGCTTTGCGAATCGCAGGCCCCATCACTGGGAACAATGCGTCAGATAGGGGTTGCGGATTGCGGGCAATGGATGTTTTCAAAGCTTCTTCTACCGCTGGTGTGAGCGCCTGCCCCAGTTTGTTGTCACTGTGGCTGCGGATTTTCACAGCTTCAGCAAGAACTTTGGCAATTTCTTGAGCGTGAAGTTCCTGATTGCTTAAAAGTTCTTCTAATCTGTCAATGCGAGCAGACTCTTGCTCAAACAAGAGTTTGCGGAGCTCTTGCATAGCAGCTTCGTGCTGGTGTGTGTTGCTCATATCGATGCTTTTATGCGACTACTATTTTTTTCCTTCAGGCAGTTGAAAGTCGCCATTCAAACGCATGGCAATTTCGCTAAACATATCTGCCAATGCCCTGCGGTCGGCCTTATCATCGCGCAATTCTTCGGTGGATTTGTCCAAAGTGGTGGAAAGTGTATTGCGAACATTTTGAATTTCAGCCAATAACGACTTGGATTGTTCAAGTAATGCATCACGCAAATCGGCTTGGGCTTGGTTGCTACTTTGTTGCAGTTGGCTGAGTTTTTTCTCTTGCTCTTGGGTTTGATTGCTCAATTCATTGCTTAGGTGGCGCGTATCATCTTCACGCTCCCCTCGTTCTACAGCAATCATGTCAGAAAGACTTGAAACTTCTTGTTTAATGTAGCTTTCCAATGCATCCAAGCGGCTGTTGGTTTCACCACGCAGGGAGTCAGATTCGGAAAGTAAACGTTCTTCCAAACGGATGAAACGCTTTTCGTAGTCACGCATTTGTGCGCCAAAAATAATATCACGGATTTGGTCAACATTGCCAGCTTCTATGCTTTCTTGGTTGCTTGATTTGCTATCTTTAGACACGGTGTATCCCCATAATGATGAATCGTTTAAATTTTGACGAGAAGCTTATTCAATCAGAATAGCATTAAAAAACAAGCCTTATGGCATCGCGATATCAGCGAGCTCTGCCACGGAGGGGATGGTAAAGTCTGGTTGAATACCTGTGCTGCGGACAAAGTCAGCATTGTATTTTCCCGTTTGTACCAATGCAGCCTTTAAACCTGCTCGTTGAGCGCCTTGAATATCTGACTCAATATCGTCGCCAACCATCAAGGTATGATGCGGCTCAGTTTGCAAGGCTTGGCAGATGTGTGAAAAGAAGTCTTGAGAAGGTTTGCCAAATACTTTGGCTTGTGTGCCAGAAGCATATTCTAGGGCAGCCACCCAAGGACCCAAGTCGAGGTGTAAACCATCCTCTTTTTGCCAGAAGCGATTTTTATGCAGCGCAAGCAATTTGGCACCTTGTATTAGCGATACAAAGATGTTGTGTAATGTTTCAGGGGGGTAACCCATGCCACCTATATCTCCCATGACGATATAATCAGGCTGTTGTAGGTTTTCGTGAACCTGAAAATCTTGGCGCAAATCATCACGAACATACAATTGTGCTGTTTTGTTGCCAATGTAGGATTGCACCAGAGATGCAGGGGTGAAGAGGTGTTGTTCATCAAGTGGAATACCCAGTTGGTGTAGCTTGTGAGCAACAGTCTGTTTGGCTTGGGTGGTGGTGTTTGTAACGCCTGCAACTTTGATGCCTGCGTCATGCAAGCGTTGTACAGCTTGAGCTGCACCTCTGATGGCTTGGTTACCCACATACAGTACGCCATCTAAATCAAGTAACACGGCTTGAACCATGAGAACAGTCTATAGGCTCTATGCTGTTTTTGTAAAGTGGGTATAAAAAAGGGTTATGCTTGCACATAACCCTTGTATCACCATAAAAGCTGTTGTTTATTCGCGTAGTAGTTCAGTAATGCCCGTTTTTGAGCGTGTTTTTTCATCTACAGTTTTTACAATCACTGCACAATACAAATTCGGACCACCTGATGCACCTGGCATAGAGCCAGAAACCACCACTGAATATGGAGGCACTTCACCATAAGTGACTTCGCCTGTTGCGCGATTAACGATTCGGGTTGATTTGCCAATATAAACACCCATAGAAATCACAGAACCTTCGCGCACAATCACACCTTCAACAATCTCAGAACGCGCACCAATAAAACAGTTGTCTTCAATAATGGTTGGGGTGGCTTGTAGTGGTTCTAATACGCCACCAATGCCAACACCACCCGATAAATGTACGTTTTTACCAATTTGTGCACATGAACCAACCGTGGACCAAGTATCGACCATGGTGCCTTCATCCACATAAGCGCCGATGTTGACATACGATGGCATCAGCACCACTTTTGCTGCAATAAATGAACCTTTACGAACCGTAGCATTAGGCACCACACGCATACCACCTTTACGGAACATATCTTCGCCCCAGTTGGCAAACTTTTGTGGAACTTTATCGAAATAATTGGTGTCGCCACCACGAATGACTTCATTGTCGTGCAGCTTGAAGAACAATAGCACAGCTTTTTTCATCCACTCGTTGGTAACCCAGTCACCATTGTCATTTTTTTCGGCTACACGAATGCCGCCATCATCCAAAAGGTCGATGGTACGCACCACAGCTTCGCGTATTTCTGTGGCTACAGTGTGCATATCCCATGTATCGCGGGTATCCCATGCTTGTTCGATGACTTTTTGTAAGTGGTTCATAGTCGTGCTCCTTAAGAAAACTTTGTTTAGATATTTTGAATGTTGCCAAGCATATGATGTTCAACTGTGGGAAGCAAACCCAAGCGTTAAAAGTGCATTTTTTGCAAGATTTTGGCAAAGTGCTACACTTATATCTTAGTAATTGGTATCCAATGCAAGGGAGGCTGGCATGAAGGTTATTATTTATATATTTTTGCTTGTCACACCTGCGTTAGGTTGGGCAGATACTTTTATCGATATGCAGGTTGATGTGGTTAGCAATGATAATGTGTCGATTGGTAACCATTTGCCAGACCGTGTGCCAGACAATGCCTTGGTGCTGAGTACACGTATTGGTTTTCCTATGCCGCTTGGTGATGGCATGTTTACCCCTACGGTATCCGTGGAGCATAGTGAATATCAGACATACCCTTTGTTTAATCATACATGGATGAAAGCGGGTGTATCGTTTAAGGACAAGTTTGGTGTTGGTGATGTGCCTTGGTACACTTTGGGGGCAGTGGTGGGTTATAAATACTCAGCGGATGATTTGCGAGATGCAACCTATGCGTCAGTTAAAGCAGGTTTAGGTAAACATTGGGGTGATAACCTTACTCTGAACTTCGATTATACTTACGCTATTGAAAATGCTGCACATGACGTGTTTGATAGCAAAAGGCATACCTTAAGCTTGAGTGGTGATTATTTGCTGAGTGATGATTGGATGTTGTTGTTTGATTATACCTATGTGCAAGGCGCTGTTGCCCCGAATATGTACCCCAATAGCCATATTGTTGCAGATGCGAATAATGTTTTTGTTACAGACCCTGTGTTTGGGTCTGGTCGCTCTGCTTATAAGTTAGAAGGCGAGCGTTTGGATAAAGTAGGTTTAGGTGTAAATTATTATGTGGATGAGCAAAGTGCAGTTGAATTTAATTATGCGTATTGGCAAGGCTCTCGGTTAGCAGGGTTTAAAAGTATATGGAGCAACTATTATGAAACCATCTATACGCTGAGTTATATTGTGAGTTATTGATATGAAACATATAAAGTTAAACGGTTTATTGCTGCTGACGTTGTTATGCTGTGGGCAAACTGTATGGGCAGCAAGCATGAATATTACGGTATATGATGAAGTCAGCGGGCAAGCTTTACCTTATGTTATTGTTAGCTTGCACGATACATCTGGGCAGCAAAAGGCAAGCGCCATGCCTTTGCAGGTGATGGATCAAGTGGGCAAAACATTTGTGCCACATGTATTGCCCATTACGGTAGGAACCTCAGTATCTTTTCCCAACAGTGATGATATCCGCCATCATTTATATTCTTTTGATAAACCTAAACCTTTTGAGCTTCCTTTATATGAAGGCACGCCCACCGGCCCCATCTTATTTGATAAAACAGGTGTGGTGCGTTTAGGTTGTAATATTCATGATTGGATGCGAGGTTATATTTATATTTTAGATACACCCTTGTTTGCTATGAGTAATGCGGATGGGCAGCTCACCATGCAGAATATACCTGCGGGAGATTACTACATGGAAGCGTGGCATCCGCGCATTAAAACGCGTAAACCTTTGGTTTCTAAGCTGAGGCTGTCAAAAGTGAGGTAAAAGTGCTTACGCTTCAGGTGAAAGTGAGAAAAGAACGTAAGTTGAAAAAAAGGTTGCGTTCGCGTCGTGATGGTTATTAAGGAAGCTCTGAATAAGCCTGGATGCAGCAGATTGTATTTCAGGGCATTCAAAACCCAGGCGTGTGTTGCATGGAATAGCAAGGCTAATGCTCAGATGCACAACGCAGAGTTTTGATTCACTGGACACAATATATGCGTTCATGAAATTTTAAGATCTTACCAATGCTTTAGCAGTGCAGCACTTATGCCTATTTGCTACGATGTCAACCCAAAGTAGAAATGTCCGCTTTTGCCCCAGATAGAAATGTCCGCTTTTGAGTTGTTAATTTTCGCCACGGATGGTCGGGTTTTGGTTTGTAGTTGGCTCTCTGGCTTTGCTTTGTAATTGC
>JAUZQX010000059.1 GCA_030950765.1 Ghiorsea sp. | reverse complement strand
AGTAACTTATCACGATCCATGTCATCTAAGTAAAGGGCTTGGAATATTTAAAGAGCCAAGGGTGATTATAAATTGTAATAAAGAATTTGAGTTAATAGAGATGGAAGATTCAGATAGCTGTTGTGTTTGTCGGTAATAATTCAGGGGCACGCTCACTCCATTCTATCAGTGTTACCCAAGGTGCGGTAAAAAATTCATCCACACCAAGGTTGCTCACATCAAAACTATCTTCAAGCCTATACCAATCCATATGTGCAACCTTCAATCCATTGGCTGCATCATATTCCTGAATAATGGCAAAAGTGGGGCTGGGAAGGGCTTCATCAGTAACACCCAAGGCACGCATCATAGCTCTAGCCAAAAAGCTTTTACCTGCGCCCAAATCGCCATGCAGGGCAAGGCAGTCACCAGCTTTAATCGTGGCGACCAATTGTTTGGCTAAAGCCGTCATTTCAGCTTCACTTTGAACAGGTTGGCTCAAAAGAACATATCCTTAACATAACCATGGCGCTCAAGTATTTTGTCCCAAGAACGACGTACAGGGTAGTTTTTTCGATACGTTGAAAACCAAGTTTTAAAGTCACCAAGAGCGGCGGCATGTTTCATGGCTTGGCTATCATCGCTGATAGGATACATAGATAACGTTAGTTCAGACTTATTCATTTTTGAGCGTAAAAGACCAAGCTCAATATTGGGTAATGCCGACTGCATATCCCAGCTAGGTGATACTTGAAGGAAATTACACAAGTCTTTGTAAACAAAGTAAGTATTGGCTGCTTTTCCATCCAAGGAATGTCCTGCGATATGTGGGGTGGCAATCAAGACTTGGGCATGGTTGAGTAAATCCAAATTGATGTTGGGTTCATCTTCCCAGCAGTCCAGTACGGCAAAATGCCCATCATCTTGATTCAACCAATCCAGCAATGCTTGATTATCAATACACGCACCACGCCCTGCATTGACAATGCCTTTACCTTTAAACCTACTTAATTTTTCCGCATCAAGTAAATGATGGGTGGCATGTTTACCATCATGCGTTAATGGGGTGTGTAGGGTAAGAATATCAGCGTTGTCCAACACATCATCAAGGCTTGTATTCAAACCTCTTGGTGGGTCATTTAATAACGTCTGTAACCCCAGCTTAGTACATGCTTTATCCAACAATGAGCCGATACGACCCACGCCAATAATGCCAAGTTTATCTTTTGAAAACGATAGTTTACCCATGTTTTCTAAAGTAAAAAATGTGGCTAGCATATATTCGACAACCGATTGGGTGGAGCTGCCTGCTGCTGAGGCGAAAGTGATAGCTTGGGATTGTAAATATAACTTATCCACATGGTCATCACCAATGGTTGCTGTACCCACAAAACGAATGGGTGTGCCGTGTAATAAAGTTTCATTAATTAGAATGCCCGAACGCGTTAATAATACATCGGTATATTGAAGTTGGTGCGGATTGATTTCAGATAAAGCTAAGGTGTTAAGCGATGTTTTTATGCCACTAAGGCAAGAAAAAGCATCCTCAACACCCCAAATGTTTGCATCAGCGGTGATATTTAACTGTTTCGGCATCCCTGATTAATACAGTCGTTTGCGTGCTTTGGCGGCTAACTTATGCTCTGGGTATTGGCGGATAAGCTGTAAATAATAATTCTGTGCATCTTTACGGTTATCCAATTTCTTTTCTGTAAAATCAGCCAATGCGTAGAGTGCTTTGGGTGCAGCATCACTATTGGAAAACTCTTTAACAATTTGCAACTGCATTTGTTTATATAAGTCTTTGTCTTTAAGTTTTTTGCGCGCAATTTTTGCCGCATCTTTTAAAGCTTCTATGGAAGCTTTTTTATGAGCGGGGAACATTTTTGCCAATTTACTAAGTGTATACACCGCTGATTTAGGATCTTTTAGTCTACCTTCTTGCAAGTCAGCCATTTTTTGCAGTGCCCAAAGTGACATTTCATCTTTAGGGAAAAGTTTGATGATGTTGCTTAAGTTTTGCACAGCACCAGCATAATCTTTTTGGTGTTTTTCTTGGATTAAAGCAAGGTTTTTGTATGCATTTTTCACCAGTGTATGGCGAGGGTATTCACGAATAAGGTTTTTGTAGTTAGCAACTGCTTTGTCATACTGTTTAAGTGGTTTGAGTTGTAGGTCTGCTGTGGCTAACAGTGCTTCGGCACGGTATGCGCTGTTGGGGTACAGCGTTAAGAGCTTTTCAAATTCAAATGCACCACTTTTTGCAGATTGTGTGGCTAGGTTGTGTGCCAAAAGAGTCTGCACTTCATCAGCACGGCGATCATTGGGGAAACGATAAAGAAATTGAATTTGCAGTTGAGCAAGTGCTTTATCTAATTTTTCATCATCGATTTTGTAGAGCTGCCGAATAAGACTAACTAAACGAGCAGCTTTTTTACCTTTAATTTTATGTTTGATGATAGCATTGATGTCTGTTGCATAATCATCCCAGTCTTTTTCAATCAGTATAAACAGGCGTTGTTTAGCACCAATGGCTGTTTCAGAGCGAGGGTGTTCATACAAAACTTGTAACCAAGCAATTGCCGCTGCCTCCTCTTCGCCTTGCCCCAGTAGAATACGTCCTTTTAAGAATAAAGCTTCTGCAGCAATGGGTAGGTGATTGTATTGGTTGAGGAAAAGACCAATATCTTGTAATAATGTTTCACTTAAACCAGAGCCAGATGAGAAGAAAGACCGTTTGTGTTGTGAAGTGTCAAAGTGATTACGGATAAGGTTTAAGTGTAAAATCGAAACTTCTTTTTCAGATAAAGAAGGTCTTTTTACATTGGAGCCTGCGTGCGCCCATATGGGTGATAAAGTTAAAGCTATAACCGTGATGAACATCCATAGATTTTTCATTTTATTTACCCCTTGGTTGTTGGTAATGTTAAAATTTCAGCACCGTCTTTGTGAACAGCAAGGGTGTGTTCAAATTGTGCAGATAAACCTCTGTCGCGGGTGACAACTGTCCACCCATCGTTGAGCACTTTTACGGGGTGTTTGCCCGCATTCACCATAGGTTCAATGGTAAATACCATGCCTTCCTTAATCACCATACCTTCACCTTGTTTACCAAAGTGAACCACTTGCGGGTCTTCATGGAAAACACGACCAATGCCATGCCCGCAATATTCCCTAACTACACTAAATCTGTTCTTTTCAACGAAGCTTTGTATAGCATAGCCTATATCACCCAAAGTTGCACCCGGCTTGACCACATCAATGCCGATTTGCAGGGCTTCACGGGCAACTTCGGTAAGTTTTTGCGCTCTAACCTTGGGTTTGCCCACATAAAAGGTCTTACTGGTATCGCCATGCCAACCATCGATAATGGTGGTGACATCTACATTAATAATATCACCATCTTTAAGCTTTTTATTGTCTGGAATGCCATGGCAAACCACATGATTGACTGATGTACACACAGATTTTGGAAAACCACGGTAGTTGAGTGGGGCAGGGATACCACCGTGTTC
>JAUZQX010000058.1 GCA_030950765.1 Ghiorsea sp. | reverse complement strand
AAAAGGTCTATGAAATGGCGAAAAAACAGCAGCCCGAACGCTGGTCAGGAAATACAAGAAACTGGGATAGGTCAAACCATGTTTGGCTTAATCCTGAAAATGAAATTTGCGCAAAAAATGAGCCTTGTCTCAATGCTGCGTGACCAATGAAGGTGCAACTATGTTGACACACACCGTTCTGAGTTAAGACGAGATACTGCACTCGTTAAATTAATCAGAACTGCAATTGAACAAACTTCTGAAGATGATGGCTGGTCATATTTGGGAAAAGTTGGAAGCTACCTATCAAATATCAGCTCTTTTTCGCCCAAAAACTATGGGTACCAAAAAACCAGTGACTTAATACGCACGATTGAATTATTTAACGTTGAACTGAGAAATAAATCAATGATGTATATTAAAGATAAACGTAACTAAAGGGCTGCCATAAGCGGCGGCCCTTGTCGATACCTGAACTACCAAGCATTATAGCTACCTTTTTCGAGGGGTGCTCACCCGCTTTAAAATTTACAAATTTAAAGCGTTTAATACTTCTTGTGTTGGCCAAACAGCCACTCTCTTACTGAGCTTTGTTGGTTTAGGTATAGCCCCACTTGCTGCCCATCTCCAAATGGTTGATTGAGAAACGGACAAGAGTTGAGACAATTGATTTGCACGCATGTATTTATTCACTATTACCACCTTTGATAACTTTATAACCATGCCTTATATCATCAATGATTGAAATGCAACCTTTTATTTTGTTCTCTTTCAATTGCTGAGAAGACTATCTAAATAGTCCGCCCATACTTGCATCATTTTGACCCGTTCTTCCATGTAGTCGCTTCGATTATAAGCTGCCCGCACTTGGTTCTTTTCAGTGTGGCTTAATTGTAGTTCGATTGCATCAGGGTTAAAGCCAAGCGTATTTAAAGTGGTGCTAAATACTGTGCGCCAACCATGTCCCACCATTTGCCCCTTAAAGCCAAGTCTTGCGAGAGCACCATTAATTGTGTTTTCACTCATTGGTCGGCTAAAAGTACGTGAAGAAGGAAATAAAAATGTACCATGACCTGTATATTCATATAACTCACGAAGTAATGCTATAGCCTGCCAACTTAATGGTACAAGGTGAGTGTTGCTTGGGTCTTGTTGGAGCCTTTTCTTCAACTTTCTATGTTTGGCTGGAATAGTCCACAAGGCATCATCTAAATTGATTTCTTGCCATTCAGCATGTCTATACTCACCACCACGCACGGCTAAGTATGGTAAAAGCTGTAATGCTAATCGTGTACTATATTCACCCTGATAATCAGGCAAAGCACGGAGCAAGCCTCCTATTTCTTTTGGACCACTAAGGGCTGCCATTTTTTTTGCGACGGGTGCAGGTAATACTTTGCTTAGATTGCCAATTGGTATGCTATCAACTAACCCTGCATTAAAAGCATAATCAAATATACTTGTAACGATTTGCCCGCAACGTTTAGCAGTCTCAAGTTTACCTGTGTTTGTAAGCTCTAATAGAAAGCTTGTTACTTGTTTTCGAGTGACCTTTTTTAAAGGTGTGCTCCCTATAGCAGGGATAATATGGCGGTTTAATCTACTCGCCTGTTTATTGTAGTGAGACTCTGACCACTCTTTCTCATTTTTGGCCAGCCAAAGTAATGAAACTGAATTAAAAGTATTGGCTTCCTCAATCTTCTGCACTTTTGCAGCTTGGTTTTTAGCAATACTTTCTGCTTTTATTTTTTGCTGGTGCTCACGAGGGTTAGTGCCACGTTGCTGTAGAGCCTTAGCTTCAGCTAAACGCTGTTTTGCAACTTTTAATGAAGTTTCAGGATAAGTGCCAAGCGAGACAGTATCCCGTTTGCCTGCCAGCCTAAAATCCCAGCGCCAGGATTTACTGTTAGCTCTTACTAAAAGGTACAGCCCATTCCCTACGGGGTTTCGTAATTGTCTTTGCCCATTCGGGACTTTTAAAGTTTTAAGCTGCATATCATTCGTTATATAAGCCATCAAAATCACCTGTTTTGGAACCGTGTACCGTACAGTGTCTCTGTGTACCGTACATCGTACTGTACAGTACAGTGCCATTTACTGCAATTTAATGCAACGTAATGCGACAACCAAGGCATGAAAAAAGCCTGCAAACACTAGGTTTACAGGCTTTTATGATGCATCTTGCGACGCTTAGATGGTGGCGCTTCAGGGACTCGAACCCCGGACACCCGGATTATGATTCCGGTGCTCTAACCAGCTGAGCTAAAGCGCCAATCACAAATTTTGTGAGAGCCGCACTTTATAAATCCTTGGCGTTTCGTCAACCATTAAGTCATCACATCAAAGATTAAGCCAAGTTACAATCACACTCCACAATGCTTTGTAAATGTGTCATCGCAAGAATATACCGTAAACGTAACTCTTCATCCGTCAAACCCTCTCGTGAGGCAAGTAAGGATTCTAACTTCACCTGCAGCGGATGCTGTTGCCATGCTTGCACCAATTTTTGTTTCTTTTGCCTAGACACAAGCAACATTTGTCGTGCCGCTTGTTTTTTCATACGCATCAATCTGCCCAGCCATTCACAGCGAAGTGCGTGCGCATCGTGATTACCCCAAAGCGTGCTACGCAAGCTTTCTTCAAGCGGAGCAAACGGCAATGTATCAATACAATCTTGCGTGGCAGCCAAACAACGATGCAAAGGTTTTTTTATCGCTTCACACAAAGGTATTGCCGTAGCTAAGCCCGACAAGTCTATCACAACTACACCGCGTTTTTTGGCAAATGAAACCAATCCTCTTTGCATAGTCTTGAGCCACGCTTGATTCACTTGCATGTGCTCATCCAATAACAAAAGCCCTGCTGCAAAATTAAGCACTTGCTGCTGAACCTGATACCAACCCGCTAGGTCATGGCCACTATGTCGCAAGAAATCATCATAAATACTTTGTGTGCCCAATAACATATCCGCCATCAGCACCACTTGCACCACGTCCTCAATCGAAGAAGCTGTTAGGTTTTGCAGGTAGTGGATGCTGGTAATACCATAACGATTCACGATATAACTAGTAATACGTGTATGCGCGATGTCGTTGGCAAGCGGATGATTTGCAATCGCTAACGCAAAGTTCTTTTGTAATGGTTTAGGAAAATATGCTTTTAAGAACATATCACCAAACACACTTTGCTCTCGAAATACAACCGCATCCAGTGCTTGATGCACGCGATTCTTTTCATGCCCCAGCCACTCTGAAAATACAGGTCTCAACACAAAATCAGCTGCATCTTCAGTCATACCATATAGATAGTTATCTGCAAAAAGTTGCTGCTGCAAGTGATATAATCGGGGTAAATGATGCTCTGCAGTCTGCTCTGTTAAACTCAAAGCAATAGCCTGCTCCTTATTATCTTGTAAACATTGCTCTGCGACAAACTCTGCCACCTGTTTCAAGCGCTGGTTACGCCGTTTAAAAGGTTCATCGGTGAGTAGTATTTTGAGGTTGACCTCATGGTCAGACATATTCACACCTGCTGCATTATCAATGGCATCGGTATTAATCAAACCTCCTGCTTGTGCATATTCAATGCGTGCAGCTTGGGTTAAGCCAAGGTTTCCACCTTCACTTACCACTTTACAGCGTAAAGTGTTGGCATCCACACGCACTGCATTGTTGGCAGGGTCTTGTGCGTCCACATCCGTTTCAAAACTGGCTTTAACATAAGTGCCAATGCCGCCGTTGTATAACAAATCAACAGGAGCCTGCAAAATTGCTCGAATCAAAGCTTCGCCTGAACACTCATCCATATCCATGCCCAATACCGCTTGGACTTCTTGCGATATTTGAATATTTTTAGATGCCCTATCAAATACGCCGCCACCTTGGCTAATCAGTGAAATATCATAATCACCCCACCCTTTCACTGCCTGAAATAGGCGTGTACGTTCCGCAAATGCCGCTTGCACATTGGGTTGAGGATCGAGGAAAATATGTATATGGTTAAACGCTGCAACCAGCTTTAAGTTGGCATTAAGCAACATACCATTACCAAATACATCACCGCCCATATCACCAATACCTACAGCCGTCACTTCATCTTGCCATAAATTGATGCCTTGCCGCGCAAAATGATGCGCAGCACATACCCATGCCCCTTTCGCTGTAATGCCAAAGGCTTTATGGTCATAACCATGGCTGCCGCCACTGGCAAACGCATCCCCCAACCAGAAATTAGCATCCAAAGCTTCGGCATTGGCATCATCAGAATACCTTGCCGTGCCTTTATCTGCAGCTACCACCAAATACGTATCATCGCTGTCTTGTTCTGCGACTTGCACCCCTTCAGGTGGCACAAGTTCCCCTTCCACACGATTATCCGTAATCGAAAGCAAGGCATGAATAAACTGATGATATTGCGCCAACACAAAATCTCCACCTTCGCCATCACGCACGACAAAACCACCTTTAGCACCCGTAGGCACAATTTGTCCATTTTTTACCACTTGCGTCGTCATCAACTCCAGCACTTCTGTCCTGAAATCCGTGGGCCTATCCGAATAGCGCAGTCCGCCACGCGCAATCGCCCCTGCCCTAAGATGCACACCTTCAACGCACACCCCGTGAACAAATATTTCACGATACGGCTTGGGATGTACCACAAAGTCTAATTGTGATGGGTCAATTTTGATTGCCACCGCTTGCCCCTGGTCACGTATCCATGCATTATTTCGCAAACTACTATCCACAACCGCAGCCAACGAACGTAACCATGTGTCTTCTTTTAAACTTTGCACATCCAGCATGGCATTCGTAAATTTTGCTCTGGCTTGTGCCTCCGCTGTGTTGGGCATCGATGGGCGATGTTTTGCTTCAAAAATACGGAAAATATAACGGCTTACTTTGTGATGTTTAATCATCATTTCCGACAATGCTTGGGTGGAAACCTCAGGAATCAACTGTGCCACATGGTTGCGCAGCGTAATTAATACCATCACATCACGAACATTTAACCCGCATAAAATCACCAGCGCATTCAAAGGGTCATGGTCTGCCATTTGATTAAACACCGCTTGAATGCCTTGCCTGAGCCTTGGCAAGCCTTCGGTGTGCAATTGTTCAGGCGCAACGCAACGAAAACGACAAATGTGCATGGTTTGTGTTTGCTGGTGAAAAGGAATAAGTGCTTGTTCCATCGTCACCAAAGCAAAGGCGTTCAATTTTTCAGTCATCACACCCAGTGGCAATGTATATGGCGTAATCACATGTACCTCAATCATCTGACGTTCCAAATCATGATGTAATGTTAAACGAACACGAACAGCCCCGTCTTGTTTAAGCTTTTCGCGCAGAATTAAGTCTTTTACAAACTGATCAGATGTAAACTGGTCTTGGTACAAATGAGAAATACCATTAAGCTCCAGCAACCCATCATGCAACAATGCCGTGGGTAAGGATGCTTGTAACAAGGCTTGTTTTGCTCTGTCTTTCCAAAAAATAATGCACTGATTGATTAACAACTGAATCTTGTCCATCGGCTGCCACTGCTCAGTTTGCACCGCCACAAATATCATTTGTATGGCACCAACACTGTAAAGCTCTGAGCCGAACAAACGCATATTTAGCTTGGCAATCACACGCTGCATATTTTCCCAAATATCTTCACCAAAGCGGTGTCTATCTACAGCAATCAACAAATACTCCACATTACCTTCCGTGGGTATAAGGCGTGATAGCACCACTTGGGTTGGGCTGTTCATATCAATAATACTTTTAAAGGGTTTGAACCACTGCAAAACAGGAATGGAGTGCAACATTGATTTGGGTGTGCGGTCAAACAGCAGGCGCATTTCACGCTGGTAAAAGGCCGATTGTTGCAGTGCCACATCATGGGTCATGCCCAGCCAAACATCGCCCAATTTGGGTAAAGCTGAGCCATTGATATACCGCGCACCGCGGGAAAAGTGACCTATCAATACCGCACAATGCAGCCCATCTTCTTCTGCCCAACACAAACGAACAGCACGCACATTCGCCGCACTATACAAATGAGAAAACAAAGAAGATAAATGAAACCACTGCATACTCGGTTTGGATGAGCCCTCAATACCTGCCAATTCTTCCGCAGAGCCTGGCAACAGCCATGATAACAAACGTTTATGTTTACAAAGCCCCTTGTTTTTCCGCGTATGGTTCAAATAATATAAACCATAAAACAAGTAATGATCCTCAATCATCCATTGTAATAATGCTGCATTAGCAGGGTCATCATGCGACAAATAAATGGCGATACGTTCCAGTTCGCTGCGCATGGCTGGAAAATCAACTACCGATTGGTGTACCCCCTGCAAAATATGTTGAATATCCTTTTCAACCTGGCCAATGTTTTCAGTGGTTGTTACCGAAAAGTGAAACACCAAAAGCAGCGCTTTATTGGCACCTGATATTTGCGCCTGAATACCATGTACCACACCATCACCCAGCGCAAAAAGCAAAGACTCTTGCTGAATCGGTTGGATAGATTGTTTTTGCAAATATGCGCGAATGGCATCGGGATAAAAGGCTTGGTCCGGGCAATGCACCACCATAATATGCCGATGTAATGCGCCATGCGACAATACACGACAGCCTACGCCAAACTGCGCATCTGAGTTCTCCAGCAATTGTTCTGCTTGCTCAACAACCAAGGCTTGCACACGTTTTGGCGGCGCACTATCACGCCAAGAATCTTGGAATAACTGGATAAGACTATCTCTTAATTTTCGCATAGGACAACCCTTGTTTATAAAGTCGTGTGCACCGTGATGTTGACGAGCATAACACAATCATCATCATCGCTCCACCATGCGACCCACTCATTTTTATCAACCACCACCAGACAATGGCATCACATTACTCTTTGAAGATGAACACTTATTGGTCGTCAACAAGCCCGCAGGCTTACTTTCTGTGCCAGGCAATAGCCCCGAAAAAAAGGACTGCATGGAGTCCCGCCTGCAAGCGGAGTTCCTTGAAGCTTTAACCGTTCACCGCTTGGATATGTCCACCTCTGGCATTTTATTGTTTGCCCGCAACAAAACCATGCACAGTGCGATGAGCAAGTTGTTTGCCGATCGCAAAATCAGCAAAACATACATTGCAGTGGTCGATGGATTGGTGGAACAAGACAAAGGCGAAATCAATGCGCCGCTGATGGTTGATTGGTCCAACCGCCC
>JAUZQX010000057.1 GCA_030950765.1 Ghiorsea sp. | reverse complement strand
ATCGCCAACATCGCTATCGGTCGAACAATAAAATACATAGATCATCCTTTTTCTAATTTTTAATGTGTCTTGCCAAGACTGCCAACTCTAATAAGCAAAACCCTCGCCAAGCAAGTTTTAGTTTATGTGATATGCATCACTAGCTGTATGGATACTCAAAAACCACTTTCTTTTCTTAGACATACGTAGCTTACCTCGCACCAACATTTGCTGTCCAGATTTTACATTGTTGCGCTTGAAGGCGCTGCGATAACGTTTGGGAACAGTGACCGTCAATTTTCCAAGCTCAAACCGCCAACCATTCTGCTCTACTTTTGTGACAACACCACGAACCAAGCGAAATTGCCCCAATAAACTTGTGCGTAACTGCTTGATTGCCAAAACACGCCAACGTTTATGCCCCCACATGTTTCGTTTGGCTGCAATCGCTTGTCGCTCAATCACCAGCAGTTTTTTTGCCGCACTAATATTCGGTACAAATGTATATACATGTGCCAAACCTTGTTCGACCAGCGCAGCGTTCACCCACAAACCACCGCGTAAATACACATGCGCCAATGTACGCCCATATTTATCTTTCTTTTCTTTATCAAAGGTTAAACGAACTTGTTGACCTGCAATCAAAGCAATAAGGGCATTTTTGGCTTGTTTACCAAAAGGCTGGGCAGGGCTGGTATCATGGCGTATTTCAGGTGTATTAATGCCCAATAAACGAATCTTTTCGCCTTTGGTCGTTTTAAAGGTGTCCCCATCCAGCACCCTTTGTACGGTCACCCATCGGTCGTATGTAATCCACGATAATGAACCTGCAAAACTCGGCTGCACCAATAAAAGCAGCGCAAGTAATGCAAACCCGCGTATTATCAAAGGTTCAAACTTCCCACCAAATCTTGATAGGTTTTCATCTCATGTTTGATGAGGTAATCAGATAAACCATCCAATACTTTGCGACACAATAATGGGTCATAAAATAAACCTGTACCCAATCCCAAAGCCGCCGCGCCCGTGATGGCAAATTCCAAAGCATCTTTGGGTGTGGTTAAACCACCCTGCCCTAAAATCGGAATATTGTGTTTGTCAGCAACAGCGCGTGTCTGATGAATTTTCCACAGGGCAACGGGTTTAATCGCAGGGCCTGAAAGACCACCTGAAATATTACCAATCACAGGCTTGCGGCTCTCTACATCCACTGCCATGCCCACCAGTGTATTAATCACCGACAAACCATCGGTTCCTGCTTCAATACAAAGCCGCGCTGTTTCAGCAATATCAGCATTGTTGGGCGATAGTTTTGTAATTAATGGCTTAGACGTTTGAGAACGCATAGCTGCAACCACTTTGGCAGCCATACAAGGGTCATTACCAAAGTGAACCCCACCTTCTTTCACATTGGGGCAAGAAATGTTAATTTCAATCGCCGTCACAGGTGAATCATCATACATTGCAGCCACTTCGGCATAATCATCAAGTGTTGAACCGTTGGCATTTGCCCAAAACTGGGTGTCATCATGTGGCAAATGTGGCAATATTTCATCAATCACATAACGTGTACCTGGATTTTGCAAACCAATGGCATTAAGCATGCCTGACGGGGTTTCATACACCCGATGTGGACTATTACCCATACGCGGCTCAAGCGTTGTGCCTTTAAGAATCACAGCACCCACATCTTTATTAGAAAAACCATCAATGCGCGTGTATTCCTCACCAAAACCTACACAGCCAGAGAGCAAAACTAAAGGTGTTTGCAGCTTTAAACCTGCAAAATCAACACTCAAATCAGGAGTAGATAGACTCATGTGTCTGCCTCTGTCGCCTCAGGCGCAACATAATTTTTAAGCTCAGGCAACAAATCAATGGCATGTAAACTCTGACCCCGAATATCTTTACTAGCATCCGACAACAACTGTAAATAAGCAGGTGCCACAACAACAGGCGCTGGCACGTGCCTACCATGTAAACCCGGGTATGCGCGTTTAAACATTTCCGTGCGAATGCGACCAGGATTTAAAGTATTAAAACGATAAGCTGCATTGGGTGTTTCACCTTGCCACATCGCTGCCGCATAAGGTAATGCACGTTTTGCCATGCCATAACTGTGCCAATGCATTTGATCTTCTTCGACCATGTCGCAAGAGGTGAAAATAACCGATGCCGCTTCAGCGCGTTTGAGCAAAGGCAACATCATTTGTGTTAACATATTGGGTGCTGTTAAATTAATATCTAGCATCTGACGAAAATCTTTAAGTTTTACATGTTCCATAGGCGCGCAACGCGACAACTCTCCAGCACAATGCACTAACCCGTCCAAATGAGGGATGTGGTCTTTTAAAGACAAAAACAACTTGCCATAATCATCAAACTTTAACAAATCAAAAGGAATCGCCAAACAACGTCCACCAAGCTCTTCAATACGGGCTTGTGTCACTGCAAGCTCTGCTTCATTACGCCCAAGAATGACTACATTGGCAGCTTCTTCGCCCAAAGCTGCAGCCACGGCTCTGCCCATGCCATCGGATGCACCCGTCACTAAAATCACTTTATCTTTTAAATTATATGTCATGCTTCTCTTTTCCTTTTTTGTGGCAAATAGGGGCGAACGGCAGCAGGTACTAATGCATTAACATCACCACCCATGCTCGAAATTTCTCGAATAAAACTGGATGACACAAAAGTGTATTCTTCACGCGCCATCACAAAAACCGATTCTATGTCTGCATCCAGCTTACGGTTCATTGCCGCCAATTGAAATTCATATTCAAAATCAGATGCCGCACGTAATCCGCGCAAAATTGAACTCGCTTGATGTGTCTGTGCCAAATTCACCAGCAGACCATCAAAACTTAAGGTTTGAATACGCTTTTCATTAGCAAATGTAGCATTTACCATGTCCAATCGTGTTTGCACATCAAACATTGGGCTTTTTTTGGGGCTATCCGCAACAGCAATAATCACCTTATCAAAAAGTTTTAGCCCACGTTGCACCACATCCACATGCCCCATGGTGATGGGGTCAAATGTACCAGGGTAAATGGCTGTTTTCATGATGATGTTTCCATATTGGCAGTAAAAAAGTACAAGGTTGTTTCACTGTATTTGCGCGACTGGACGGGCAAAATATCTTGTTTCCATTGTAAACGTGAGCGTGATGATTCTTCAATCACCAAATTTGTGTAGCTAATGCCTTGCTTGGCTATCCATGCGGGTATTTGCGCAGCAAGCCCTGTGTTGTAAGGAGGGTCCGCAAAAATAAAATCGAAGTGTTGCCCTGCAGGTAAAGCCTTGGGCAATGATGCAGATTGAATTGTCCAGCCTTCAATGCGCCATGATTCTTGAATAACCTTCATAGCTTGGCAGGCAGCTCTATCGGATTCTATACTAAGCACACTGCTTGCGCCACGCGACAACGCTTCAAGACCCATTACCCCACTGCCCGCAAACAAGTCCAATACCGAAGCGTGCTGCAGGTCACCAAGAATATTGAACAATGCCTCACGCACACGTGAAGGTGTTGGGCGTAAACCCTCAATGTCAGGCACACGCATGGTGCGCCCTCGCATATCTCCTGCTGTAATTCTCACTTTAAATGAAGTGTTACCACTTACGCTCAAACGAGCTGAGATTCTTTTTCAAAATCGCCAATGCATTATCATCACTTGGTGACAATGCATCACAAGTAAAACCAATATCCACTGCAATATTTTGCTCTGTCTCTGCCCACACCAAAGATAAACTCCACTCTTGATGTAAGCGTTCTGCCCATGTTTTCGCTTTTTCAGCATTTACATTGGGCAACAATACCGCAAACCGCCCTTGCCCCATATCTGCTACAATGTCATAAGAACGTGTTTTGTCTCGAATCAAACTGCCCGCTTCTCGTCCCGCACTTTCTGCAAACCAATCCGCATGCCCGCGCACCAAAGATACATAGTTACCAATACCAACCACCACCAAGCTTAATGGTTGCTTCGCCGCACGACAACGATCAACCTCTTGGTTAAAACGTTGGTAAAAATACTGCTCTGTTTCAAGGTCTGTCACGGGATTACGGTAAAAATATTGCGCCAATCGCTCGCTGCGCATCAAGGCTGTATTCACCCGTGCAATCAACTGCATAGGTGTTACTGGTTTGACCAAATAATCATCTACACCCAAGGTTAAACCTTTAATTTGATCATCAATTTCATCCAAAACAGAAAGAAAGACAAAGGGTGTAAGGTTAAAACTTTTATCGGCACGAATTTCACGGTACAAACCCCAACCATCAAGGTTTGGCATCATAATATCGGTTAAAATCAAATCCACATGGCGGCTGCGTAAGATATTTAACGCATCTTCACCATCTTCTGCTTCTAAAACGCGAAAACCACCTTGTTGCAAAAAATGGCTGGTCACATCACGACTGGTATTGGAGTCTTCAACCACAAGTATCGTTTTCATTTTGACCTCGTTCTACCTATATCATCACTTGTTTTGATGTGACATTTCATCAGGGCCAACCAAAACACGTTTCCAATCTTTGGGCTGCAAATATTGTTTTGCTGCCTTTTTAACATCTGCAAGTGTGACGTAACGCACGCTTTTCGTCCAGTTTTGCAAGTAGTCCAATGGTCGTTGGTACACACCCATCATTGCCAATAAACCAGCTCGCTCACGGTTGGAATCCATGCGTTGTGCAAAACCGCCCATCAAGTTGCGCTTGCTTTTATTCAAGTCTGCTCTGCTAATATGTCCATCTGCTAAACCTTGCAATACATCGCGTAATACAGCCTCAGCCTCAGCCGCTTGGTTGGCTTTGGTTAACAGACGAATGGTATACACACCTTTGGTTTCCAAAGGTTGGAAAAAAGAATATACGCCATACACAAGCCCTCTCTTTTCACGAATTTCCTCCATCAACCGTGAGCCAAAACCACCTCCGCCCAGCATGTGGTTCAACACTAGCAATGTCTTATAATTATCATCATGACGTGATGGGCCAAGTCGCACCCATTCAACCAAAGCCTGATGTTTGTCCAACGTGACCAAAGATGCCTGCTGCACACTGGGTTGCGGTGTCGTTATGTCAGAAAAGGCATGTGCCGGTTTGCCTTGCCAGCCACTTAAATAGGGCTGTAGTGCGGCAACCAATTCATCCATGGTAATATCACCACTAACTGCCAATACAGCCCCATCAGGTTTCACTTGCTGCTGATAAATATTCTTTAAATCAACAAGTTGTATATGTTTCAACGATAATACATTACCTGACACTGCATGCCCATAAGGATGGTTAGGAAACAAGAGTTTATTCACTTCTTCAGCCGCATAGGTTGTGGCTTCTTCTCTGGCTTTGGTCGCTGCTGAAATAGCGTTTTGCTGCAAAAATTCGAATCGTTTTTGCTGCCAACCTGGTTGTAACACTGCCTCTGACAAAGCCTGCACCCCTTCATCCAAGGCTTCGCGCAAGACTGTCAGAGAAAAAGACATCGTATCCTTATCCACACCACTGCCCAAACGAATCGCCGCATCATCCAACTTGGCAGCCCATGCTTGATAATCATGTTTTTTCGTGTGATCCATCAATAAACCCGACAACAATGCCGCAGAACCACCTTTATCTTTTGCATCAAAACGGCTGCCTGCAGGCACCACCAGCTTGATTGCCACCATGGGTACATTGTGCGCCTCAATGAGTAAAATATTTAAACCATTGTCCAAAGTCTTTTGTTGCACTACAGGTGCCGCCATAGCTTGGCTCGTTATCATCAACCCTAACACTACTGCTATCCATACTTTCATTGCTGCGCCCCCTGCATCACTTTAGCTTGCTGTGGCTGTAATATACCTGTGGTTGCACGGTTGGGTTGCAACCAACGCGCAATGGCATCTCGTACATCTTCAGGCTGTACCGCCCGAATCAAACCCAACCACTTATCCTGTTGTGCAGAGCCAATGCCTACGGTCTCTAAAATACCAATATGTTTCGCCCGTAAATAGAGGGAG
>JAUZQX010000056.1 GCA_030950765.1 Ghiorsea sp. | reverse complement strand
TCTAGATGGTGCTCCACATGAAGTTTGGCATGTGGTGGATGGTGGCACAGGGCAAAATGCGGTTGTGCAAGTTGAAAAGTTTCGTGAAATTATTCATACCACAGGTTTAATTGTGACCAAGCTCGATGGAACAGGTAAAGGCGGCGTGGTTTTACAACTTTGTGATAAATTTAAACTTCCTGTGCGTTATATTGGGGTAGGCGAAAGCTTGGAAGACTTGATGCCTTTTAATGCAGAAGCATATATCGACAGCCTACTTCCAGAAACGCAACAACCATCAACATAAACGCCAAATACGTTGTCCCTGAACATCAACCCTCTCCCACTTGGATATATTGCCTTCGGGGAAATCTGCGGCACCTGTAATGAGGTAACCACCTTTACACATCGTTCTCGCAATACGGTCGATAACACGTCTGCGCTCTTCAATACTGAAATAAATTAATACATTACGCAAAAACACAACATCAAATGAACCAAAACGTCGCATTTGACCTGGTAAAGTGTTAGACACTAGGTTTGCTTCATCAAAGCTTGTCATTGCTCTTAAATCATCATTCACTACCCATGATGGACCCACAGGACGAAAGAATTGCTTTAACCTCCCCATGGAGACACCACGTTTCACTTCAATGTCTGAGTAAGTACCCAGCTTAGCAAAAGCAACCGATTCAACAGATAAATCTGTACCTACAATTTGTATACGCTGTTTAGCGTTGGACATAGCCTCGCAAGCTGTCATAGCAATCGAATATGCTTCTTGACCTCGTGATGATGCAGCAGACCAAATTTTAATGGGGGAACTCATACCTTTCTTCTGATTAATCTCAGGGAAAATGTGATGTTTTAATGCTTCAAATGGATAACCATCCCGAAAAAACAAGGTTTCATTGGTTGTCATCAAATCAATCGCTTCAGCTGCGAGTTTTGAACTTTCTTGCAGTTTTATTTTAAGAATGAGCGCATTCAAATCATCTGCGTCATGTTTAGTCAAAATCGGTTGCAACCTTGATTTGACCAAATATGCTTTTTCCTTGGTAATCACAATACCACTCGTTCTTTCTAAAAACTCCCTAAACCATGTAAACTTATGATCTTTCACGACGCTACCTCCATATAGATGGTTTTCTAAGCCACATGTCTTAGCAAGGATTTAGAAATATCAGCCAGCGGCAACACCTCGTTCGCAGCACCATTGCGAAAAGTTTCGCCCGCCATCCCCCATACTACGCTGCTCTCCTCATTTTGAATCACCACATGGTTACCTTTCTCTGACAATAACTTAGCACCTTTTGCACCGTCATTCCCCATACCCGTCAACACCACTGCCAATGTTTTGATTGCTGGCGATAAAGCCACCAGTGATTCATACGTGACATCAACAGAAGGAATCGCATGGTTCACCCTTGCCCCAGCTTCAAGTTGAGCCACTAAAGTTGAACCTCGACGTATGATTTTCATATGCACATCACCTGGAGCCATATAAATATGCCCCAGTTGAAGCACTTGCCCCTGCTCTGCCACTGTGCATACCAGCGAGCTGTTTTTATTTAAACGTGAAGCAAGAGATACAACAAATGCTTTGGGCATATGCTGAGTCACTACAATAGGTACTGCAAAGTTTTCAGGAAGCTGGCTCAACACCTCTTGTAAAGCGGCGGGACCACCTGTGCTAGAACCAATCGCAACGATATCAGCCTTAAACACACCACTAGCGGGTATTCTATTTGATTTTTCAGGCAAATGATTCACGGGGGTTGAGGCAACTTTCACAGGTATATGAACGCGCTTAGACACAGACTTTAAGCTTCTCGCCTGCTTAATTTTAGGCAACAATTTAAGTTGTAAATATGCTTTAGTATCTGCAACCTTATCATCTGGTTTAAGAATAAAATCAAACGCACCCAACTCCATGGCTTGCAACGTTTTTTCAGCATCGGTTTCTGTGCGGCAAGCCACTACAACCACTTTAATATCTGGATAGTTATCCCGCATCAACTGCAATATTTCTATACCATCCATGCCTGGCATCTTCATGTTTAAAGTGATTAAATCAGGTTGTAAGCGCCGAATCAGATCCAAGGCTTGTTGCCCATCACCAGCAACACCAACAATTTCCGTATCAGGCACCTCAGATAAACATGCACGCAACAACAATCGAAATGGTACTGAACTATCCACGATAAGTATCTTCATGTACGATTTAATGTACTGTGATTTCTTTGGTATTTGGTGCAGAAGTATTGGGAATAGTGAGCGCAACAAATCTATCCACATTCACCAAAAGCAATACTCTATCCTCTTGCTTTAATACCCCATCACTAACCTGCCGCCATACTTCATTCAACGAGCTGGGGGTTGCCTCAAACAAATCTTCATCCAATACAATCACTTCACCCACATCATCAACAATCAAACCAAAATCTTCACCACTCATGGTTTCAATAATCGCCACATGAAAAGGTTCATCTTCGTGTCTATCGGGCTCACCAATCACCCTGCGTACTTCAAGCTCTGTCATCACCCTGCCACGAAGATTAATCAAACCAGCCACAGCATGTGGTGCCATGGGCATCACCGTTCGCTTTTGGGGTTTAACCACCTCGCGTACTTGTTGCACCCGAAAACCTATCCATTGGTCAGCTACCCTACATGTTAAAATCTCAATCGGTTTACTATCTTTCACCGCAATTACTGATGATGTTTCATGAACCAATACATTTGACATATTTAACCCCTTAACTTGCTGCAATCGCAGGTTGAACACCTGACTTTGGTATCTCCAACACGCCATAAGTCGACAAAGCCTGCTCTAAATCTTTAGCCAACTGAGAACTATCTTTCTTCGATAATACTTCATCAAAAAGTGTTTTTGCCAACTGATCATCCATACTTTGTTGGGCTGTTAACGCAATCACTGGCACATCAGACAAATGCGGCTGCGTTTTCACCCATTTGCCCAACTCATACCCATTCATAATCGGCATTTCAATGTCTGTTAAAATAAAATCAGGACTGTAGTTGTCTAAAAGTTTACAAGCTTGCGCACCATCAGCTGCCGTACGCACAACAAAACCCAATGTCTCTATAATTGGTGTAACCATTTGTCTGAAAAACTGTGAATCTTCCACAAACAATACAGATTTTTTGGCTTGGTCTGGTGTA
>JAUZQX010000055.1 GCA_030950765.1 Ghiorsea sp. | reverse complement strand
GTTTGAAGATACAGGTTGGCGGCAACCGACGGATGTGATGCCGTTTTCTGAAAATGGCATTGTTGAGCAACATGATGGTAAAGTTTCTATTTTATTAAATATTTTCAGGGGTGACTTAACACCATTGCAATGCCGTGCTGTGGCACAAGCTGCACGTTTGGGTGGCACGAATGAATTGCGGGTGACCACTGAGCAAGGTTTGGTGATTGTGGATGTGAATCCAGCCAAAGTGGATGATGTGGTTGAAGTATTGGGTAATGCCGACCTGCGTACGACTTATGCGCGTGGCATTTCGGATATTACAACATGCCCAGGCACGGAAACATGCCGTTTGGGTATTACTTCAAGCCGCGGTTTGGCTGAGGCTTTGCAACCATTGATGGTGGACTTCAAAGAAGACAGTGCGTTGGCGGGTCTTACGATTAAAGCATCGGGTTGTCAGCATTCATGTGGTCGTCATCATATTGCAGACTTGGGTTTTCATGGCATGGCGAAGAAGGTTGCAGGGCAACCTGTACCTCATTATCAATTGCATGTGGGTGGTTCGGGTGTTGCCGGTGCCCCGTTTGCTTTTGCATCCGATTGGGTGCCTGCTAAACATGCACCTGAAGCGGGTATTGCCGTATTAAATGCCTTCAAAGAAGGTAAGGGCGACACAGAATCCATGCATGATTGGGCAGAGCGATTGGGTAAAGAAGGTTTATCTGAAATCTTGCTGCCTTTCAAAGCTGATGCTGGTGAAGTGGATGGCTTGATTTACGATTGGAGTGAAAACGAAGCATTTAACACCAAAGGCAACAAAAAAGGTGAATGTGCAGGTGCTGTGTTATCCATGTCTGACGCTTTGATTTCTGAAGCTGAATATGAATTGATGATTGCACGTGCGCATACTGATGCCATGTTCTGGGCTGAAGCACAAACAGCACTTCGCCGCTCTGCGATTTCAACAGCGCGTGCCTTTTTGGTGGCGTATGGTGAAGCACCCGAAGACGATGCGGATGTATTTGCCTTGCTGATGAGCAATGCGGGGTCTGATGCGGAAGTAATGAAACACTTCATGGCTGTGCAAAGTGCATTGATGGGCATTGATTTGTCTGAGCCAGCGGCAGGTGTGACCAAACTTAAAGAAGTGCAGGCTGCATGGGTTTCCTTGGCGGACAAACGTTTTGAAGCTGTGCCATCTGGTGATGGTGTTAAGAAAGAAGATGCTGCCCAAGAAGCAACATCTGATGTGGCGACATTGGACTTGTCTGGTGTGGCTTGTCCGATGAATTTTGTGAAAACAAAAATAAAACTAGCAGCCTTGCCTGTGGGTTCACAATTGGCTGTGATTTTGGATGCTGGTGAGCCGATTGAAAATGTACCTTTATCTTTAGAAGAACAAGGTCAAAAAGTATTAGAAAAAGAACAGTTGTCGGATACACAGTGGCGTATTGTTGTTGAAAAGGTTGTTTAACCCTTAATGGTTGACGATTTGCATCCGTTCTCTAACCCTGGGCGAACCAAGTTATCCTTGGTGAGTCGTGGTTTAGCGTTACCCAATGGTTTACCCGATGCATCACGTTGGTTGGCGCAAACCAATGCCGCAGAATCTGTGTTGGATTTACGTTTACCATCAGGCCATTTTTGTTCAGTGCCTGTGGGGCAGCCATACACTGAAGAAAGTGGGTTTTCCATCCAATCGGTATCGGGAAACAAGGCTGTTTTAGAATGTGGTGGTGAATTAGAAACGGTTGAACTGATTGAAGCTCCTGCGTTTTATAAAAAACGAACACGCAAAGGTTCACGCATGGGCAGCTTTGCATCTTTACATGATAAGTTATTAATTCTACAGCCGTTTATGGGCTGCGGTTTCTTTGCTAATCAAAATGAAGCATGCGCTTACTGCCAATATGACTCCATGATGAATGAAGCCGAACCTCCACTGCGCGACCCGTTAGAGCTTGTGGAAGTTGTTGTTGCAGCTTTAGAAGAACGTGAAATTGACACGGTATACTTATACAATGGTTTTTCGCCATCCGACGATGTGGGTTTATCCAAGCTATTGCCTGTGATTGCCTTGTTGCGTCGGCATTTAGGTCATAGACAAATTGCCTTGGAAACAGTTGCACCCAAAGACTTGAGTGTGATTGATGCCTTGTATGCTGCGGGTTTGGATATTTTCATTTGTAACTTGGAAGTTTTTGATGAGAAAGTATTTAAGAAAACCTGCCCAGGCAAGGAAAAACACGGTGGTCAAGATGCAATTTTTAGAGCATTAGCACACGCACGAAGTATTTTTAGACCAGGTACTGTGGTTAGCGATTTGATTGTAGGTTTAGAGACAGTGGACGCTACGGCTACTGGTATGAAGAAACTGGTTGATAAGGGTATTGTTCCTTTGTTGATTCCATTTCGACCATTGCCTCATACACCACTAGAGCATCAACCCATTCCGAGTTTAGATGATATTGAGGAAGTGCTGTTGCAACAGTACGCACTGCTTGAAACATCTAATATACCTTCACATCGTTTGAGGGATATGGGGCGTGTGCTTACACCCATGGAAAGTGGTGTGTTGGATAGTAGTCGCACAGCAACTTTGGCAACACGTTGGAGCAGTTCTTCATTGGGGCGCAAGGTTGATGGTTGGTTAGATGGTTTTCGTCGTCATTTAAGGCGTAAAGAGGGGGCTAAGAAAACCCACCCTTTGCATCACTTGTTGTTTGCAGAAACAGCTCCTTTTATTGCCTTAATGGCGGTGGCTATGTTGTTTGTTTGGGGCATGTATAGCGATGCTCCAGAGGGGCTAAGCCCCTCGGCTTTTGATGCTTTGCTGGTATTTTTATTGTGTTTAATACTTTGGGTTACTCAGCTATTGCCGCTGCCAATTACATCATTACTCGGGCTGGCATTGCTGCCTGTT
>JAUZQX010000054.1 GCA_030950765.1 Ghiorsea sp. | reverse complement strand
CCAATCTCTTGGCACTCAATGCCAGCATTGAGGCTGCACGGGCTGGTGATGCAGGGCGAGGCTTTGCTGTGGTTGCCAATGAGGTAAAAGAGCTTGCAAATCAAACTGCAAAAGCAACGGAACAAATCTCAAAACAAATTACAGCCATTCAAACAGAAAGCAATGGTGCTGCTCAAGCTATTAAACATATTGGTCAGACCATTCAAGAAATGAATACGACCAATGAAGCGATTGCAGCAGCAACAGAGCAGCAGAACCATGCCACACAAAATATTGTGCATAGCGTGCAGGTGGCATCCCAAGTCACCGAGCAAGTGAGCGATACCATTGGTGAGGTTAGTCGCTCGGCTGAATCGACGGGTGATGCTGCACAAGAAGTGAACCTTGCTGCCAAGAGCATCCATGAGAAGGGTGAAGATTTATCAAGGCGGGTGACTGGTTTTTTAGCCAGCTTGCGCAACCGTTAGACAGGTGTTGCGCAGACGACAAGCTGGAGTTACTACCTCGCGATGTTCACAAGACACCGCAGTCTGTAACACGCATCGATACAGTGGTGAAACCCACTGTATCGATGGCAAGTCGTAAGGAACATCAGATGGCTGAGAAAATATTGAAACCAAACCTTAAGCATGGTTGTGCTGAAGATGTTTCAACTGCGAATGTTTTAACGCAAACAACGGAATCAGCGGTAGTGGATGTTACAGGGGCAAGTCATGATGTTTTGCCTGAAGATAGTGTGGACGTTCAGGCTGAGCATAAAACACAAGACGTTATTGAAGGTGATGAAGAAAGTATTGGTTTAAGTCAACGTAAATCCTCATGGTTTGCTAGAGTAATGAACCATTTGTCAGGTTCACACTCCAAGCGTGAATGGTTGTTGTTGGGTGAGCGTGTATTTTCACATCCTAGATATGCCATGGTGGTCATGGTTGCACTGGGTTTATGTATATTTGAGCGTTATTGGTTTGTGATGTTGCCTTTGGCAGTGTTTTTTACCATTGAGTGGGTGCTTAGGTTTTGGTTGCAAAAGGAAAGCGGTTACCGCAACCGCACTGAACTCATCTTTTTGTTTTTTGACGGTTTGGCGACCATTAGTATGTATGTTGGATTATTGATGCCAGCAGGTCTGTTGGAGCAAGGTATTTATTTGCGCATCGCAAGGCTTTTCCGTGGCATGTATATGTTACGGATGTTGCGTATTTTTCGCTTTTTAACCTTTGATACTTTGGTGTTTTCATTGCCGTTTTCGTTGGTCATGGTGGGGCTTGCAGCCCTTGCTTGGGCAATGCCGAGTATAGGCTTGTATATTGGGCTTATTCTGGTGATTGAAACAAGTTACCGTTGTTATTCTTTATACCGTGTTTTACCCTCGGGTAAACGTCGGCAATGGGAAGTGTTTTTCATTGCTCCTGATATGTTTGCCGCGATTGCTTTGATGGGCATTGTTCCTGAATTAAGCAGCACTTGGGTACTGCTTCGCCTTGCCCGTTTTCTTATCATGCTCAATCCTTTGGGTAATATTTGGCTTGCGGTGAAAAAAGTAGTGGCTAGGCCTGAAATTCGTCGTGAAGGCAGCATGTTGGCAGCTATGTTTATGGCATTCATGATTATTGGTTTTATAGCTATTTGGTATGTTTACCCACACATTGATATTAATGATGATGGTGATGTGAATGCAGTGGATTATGCACCATTTCAGGTGTTATTGTTTGTATTTCGCTTGATGATAGACCCTGGCGCTGCACCCACGGTGGCATTTACGCCTTGGTTAACGGGTTTGACAGTTGTTTTGGTGCTTTCAGGCGTGTTTTTCTTTGCATTGGTGGTCAGCCTTGGTTCAAATGTGATGAAATATATGTTGGAAGAGCTTGCCAACAGTCCGCTTTCAGCGCGAGAACATTTATTGTTTATGGGGTACAATGAACAGGCTATACCCATTTTACACAAGCTCGGACAACTGGCGGCAAGGTTGCGTTACTCTTTTCCTTCAGTGTGGATTTTTCATGATAAAGTGGTGGATGGTTCGGCACAAGTGGGTAGTTGGTTAAGCGTACGTGAGGTGCAAACGGGAAGTCGCGCTTTGATTGAACGTTTTAAACTCACCGGTATTACCCAATTTATTGTATTCATGCAGAAACAACATGAGCCAGATACAGCCAAGATTGCGGATATTCATCATTTGGCACGTGAGTTGGATACCGATGGTTTGGTGGTTACGGATAGTCGCTTGCCGTTGAGTTTATCCCAAGTTTATGAACATTCATTGGCAATGCATGTGGTGGACTCATCTTCGATTCGTGCCCGTATGTTGTATCAAATGCATCATTGCAGTCATATGCCAGAGCTTGGCATTCATATGTTTGATGTGGTGTCGGGGGAAACAGGTTTATACAGCATGCCATGGCAGTTTGAGATTGTCGCTAGCAGTGCGGGTGCTGCAATAAAACATGAAAATGAACAACTACAACTCGAACCTTGGTTAACCAATTGTTTTGGTCTGGGGCTGAATGTGTTGGCTGCAAGGCGGCATGATGGAACATTTATTTTATTTAGTGATTTGGTCAAACTCAAAAAAGATGAATCCTTTGAAGGTATCATTGCTTTGGGGCGCGATAGGATTTTGTGGTCGGGCATTTTAGAACAAGGCTTTGATTTAGGCATGATGCCACATGAAAACCAATTGCAAACCTTTACTTGGCCAGAAACTTGGGATTTATCCATGATGTTTTTGGGTTGGCACCCTGGTTTACCCGCCATGATTGAAGAAATGGCAGACAGGCATCATAAGTTAACATGTCACGTGTTCAGTACAGGCAACGAAACATTATTAACGGCACAAATGCGCGCTTTGCGTGATGTGGAAGGTAAGGTGAAGAATACAGCAGGCAGTTGTGTGTTGAATGCATCGATTCACGCATGGGATGGTCTGGATACCGAGATATTAAGCAAACAACTCCGCGGCTGTAAAGTCATCATGTTTTACCCAGAAAGTGGTGAAGATGGTAATGAAGATTCGATGTTGGAGCTTTGGTTGCATGAAGTGGCATCCATGCTTTCTGCGCGCAAAGAACAAGTAAAATGGTGGACGCCACCCAAGCTAATGGTGTTGCCACGTATGGCAGAAAATATCGAAAGTTTGCTTGAAGCAGGGCAGACATACCCACTTTTGGATGTACGTGTGGGTTCTCCCGATGCTTTTCATGATGTGTTTATGGCAAGGCAATTGCTTACACAAGCTAGAAAGACGCAATACCCTGAGGAGGCTGTTGAAGATAAACATGTTTATGACTTTATGGACAATATGCTTGGTGATGCGGTGTTGGTGGAAGATGTGCAAGCCATGCACTTGCTTGAAGAGGGTAAACAGCCCAGTTGGGAATCGGTTTACCGTGAAGCATTGCGCCGTGGTTGGATGTTAATGGCATATTTGAAGCATGAGCAAGATGCGGATGCCAAAAGTTTATTTCATGCATTGGATGGTGTGTTTCCGCTGCGTTCAGGGCATGTGGGTAATATGCAATTGTTGGCGGGTTCACCTGTGATGGAAATGGATGTGCCCAACCAAACGGCTTCCTTTTTGTTTTGTCGCCGTGGTGTGTTGAACAATGAAGATACAGATACTGTTGAAGACATGGATACACAAGATTTATGTAAAGAAGCAAATGAAAAAATAAATGCGGTGGATACAACGCAGACAGCGATGGTGAGTGAAGATGTTGCTGTGATTGAGCAAGTAGAAGAAGTTCAAAAAGAAAAGGTTGAAGAACAGAACCAAGAAACACAATCAGTTGCAGTGATTGATGCGGTGGTTGAAGGAGAAGTGATGAGTGAATCAATATGGCCTAAGCAGGTAGATAAACGCTTGTTGCGCGTATTAGAAAAACAAGTGCAAGGCTCGGTAGAGTTATTAGCGACGAGCAGTGAAGAGGGGTTGGTGAAACTCATGGATATTCTAGACATGGGTGTCACACCCGAAGTGGAAGCCAAATTAATGGAAGCGCTGACAGATTTACAAAACATCGACCGTGTAAGTCAGCGTTTGAACAACGTGAAATCGTGTTTGAGTGAGTGGGCAGAAGCACAGCCAGAAGCTACAGAAAAAGCAGTTTGGGAAGAAGAAGTTGCCAAACGTTATGTGATGGAAGAAGAAAGAATTGTATTAAGAGGTGAGTTATGAGTGGACCAAGAATTTTAATCGTTGAAGACTCAGCCATGGTCAGAATTACAGTGAAACGCACATTATTATCCGTCGATTTTGTAGTGGAAGAAGCCAAAGATGGGCAAGAAGGTTTGGATAAAGCCACCCAAGCCGAAGTACCCTTTGATTTGATTCTAACCGACCTAAATATGCCCAATATGGATGGTTTAACCATGATTCAGAAGCTTAGGGAGACAGAAGCTTATGCACACACCCCCATCGTCATGCTGACCACTGAATCGGGCGAAGATAAAAAAGCCATTGGGCATAACTCAGGTATATCAGCATGGCTAGTCAAACCTTTTCAACCCGAAGCTTTAATTGAAACAGTTGGTGGCATGCTTTTTTAAGGTGCTATTGATGTTGGGGTACACGAATGCAGGAGAATGATAATGGATGAAGAACTCTTAGGTGAATTTTTAACCGAAAGTAATGAAAGCTTAGATGCTATTGAGCAGCAGCTCATGGATTTGGAAGCTTCTCCTGATGATTCAGAGCTTTTGGACTCGATTTTTCGCGCCATTCATACGGTGAAAGGCAGTTGTGGCTTTTTAAACTTAACGCGTTTGGAAAAAGTGGCACATGCTGGTGAAAACTTACTCAGCCGCATTCGTGAACTCAAATACCATGTGGATGAAGATATTGTATCTTTGCTTTTGGAATGTGCGGATGCGATTAAAGATGTATTGGCAGGTTTGGAAGAAACAGGGCAAGAGCCTGTGTTGGACCATGATGAACTGATTGTGCGTTTGCAAGCATGTGAAAAGAAGGTGATGGGTCAGGATAGCGAAGAACAAGAAGAGTTGGGTAACGAGACAGAACTTCATGAAAAGCAAGTGACACAGGTTAAACCTTTGGCATGGCTTGAAGGTTTTGAAGATGATGTCATTGCAGCCATGCTTGAGAATCATTTAACCACGGCTTCAAGTTTGATTGAGGCAGGTTTTGCAAGATTGCGTAACATTGAAGCCTTAACCCCCGCGGATGCTCTGAAGATATTGGGTATGGCTAGGGCGAGAGTAGAATCGGGTGATGATATTGAAGTTCAAAGCCAAGAAGAACCTGATAACAAACCTCTTAAAGCGCCAAAGTTGGATGCCAAAACGAGTGATGAAGTAGAGCCAACTGTTTCACAGGGTAAAGCCGATACAACTTCATCAGTGCCTGTAGTGCAAAGCAAACTTGTTGAACAGGCGGAGAAAAAGACGGATGCAAGCCCTGTAAAACAAAAACGTTCAGCAAGCAATGAAAGCATTCGTGTAGATATTGAACTGTTGGATGAATTGATGAATCAAGTTGGTGAACTGGTGCTGACGCGGAACAGTTTAGTGCAGATGATTCAAGATTCTGGGTCTATGGAGTTTGTTCGTATTGGGCGTGATGTTGATCAAATCACTGAGCAGTTACAAGAACAATTATTACGTACACGGATGCAGCCCATTCAAAGTATTTGGAGCAGTGTGCCACGTATTGTTAGAGATATTGGTAAGCAGCTGGATAAAAAAATAAAAGTGGTGATGGAAGGTGAGGATACAGAGCTAGATAGAACGATTCTCAATGCACTCAAAGACCCTCTCACACATATTATTCGCAATAGCTGTGATCATGGCATTGAATCGCCCAAGGTTAGGTTGGCAGCAGACAAACAAGCGACAGGTACACTTAAACTTTCAGCGGTACAAGAATCAGGGTTTATTGTCATTACCATCCATGATGATGGTGGCGGCATTGATGCACAACGTATTAAGGATAAGGCACTTAGTATGGGTGTAATCAATGCTGAGCAAGCTGAAAGCATGGCTGATAAGACTGCATTGCAACTTATTTTTAATGCGGGGTTATCTACGGCTGAAAAGGTGACTAATTTTTCAGGGCGTGGTGTGGGTATGGATGTGGTGCGCACTGAAATTGAACGCGTAGGCGGAAGCGTAGATATTGATAGTGAGCTGGGTCAAGGCACCTCACTTCGTATTCGTATCCCACTTACACTTGCCATCATTTCAGCCATGATTGTGGTGTGTGAAGATAAACGCTTTGCTATTCCTCAGATGAGTGTGCAAGAGTTATTAAGTGCCCCTGCAAACTCAGATGACTGGCGCTTGATTGCAGGGCAGGCTTTTTACCGTTTAAGGGGTAAATTATTACCTGTGTTACGCTTAAATGAAGGGCTGGGATTTTCCAAAGATAAACCTTTGGCTGGTTCTATTGTTGTGGCTGACATTGGTGACAGAACCTATGGTATTTTGGTGGACGAAATCCTTGGTGCTGAAGAAATTGTAGTCAAACCTTTAGGTATTCACTTTCAACACCTTAATTTTTATGGCGGATGTAGTATTTTGGGTGATGGTGCGGTGATTCCAATTTTTGACTGCAATGGTTTGGCATCCATGATTCAACTGGAAAGCGCGCCTACTGAAGCGATTGATTATATGAATGAACATGATGATAAGCTTGCTGAAGAACGTCAGCATGCTTTGGTTTTCATGCAAGGTGAGCAGCGTTTTGTGATTCCAATGACTTTAATTGAGCGTTTGGAGTATATTGAGGCATCGCGTATTGAAAAAACAGCTTCTGGTGAGGTATTGCAATACCGTGGTGATGTGATTCGGGTGCTTCGTTGGGGGGAAATGTTAGGACAAGCTCCTGCTGTTTCTACAGGTGAAGATGAGTATTGTCTCATTTTAGCTGACAACGGTAAACGTATGTGTTTGCAGGTTGACCAAGTGGTGGATATTTTAGAGGTAGGCTTTGAAATCAAACAAACTTCAGATACCCCTCTTTTATTAGGTACAACGGTGATTGAAGGCATTGCCACCGAAGTCGTTGATGTTTTTGAAGTGGTGCAGAGCGCAGACCCCAATTGGTTTACGGATACACCAGACCAAGCCAAAAAATCTGTATTGTTTGTGGAAGATTCACAGTTTTTCAGACAAATGGTTACACCAATTATAGAGACATTGGGTTTTGTTGTGCGTACGGCAGCTGATGGTGCGCAAGCTTGTAAACTTTTAGA
>JAUZQX010000053.1 GCA_030950765.1 Ghiorsea sp. | reverse complement strand
ACAAGAAACGATTGCCTCTGGCTCTCCTATTTTGGAAAAACCAGGCAATGGCGGCATGGGCTCGATTACACCTTATGGCTTAGAACAATCCAATGTGGATTTGGCTGGTGAATTTGTAAAACTCATCGTGGTACAACGTGGTTATGAGGCTAACTCCAAAACCATCTCAACCACCGACCAAATGTTATCTTCTTTGATGCAACTTAAACGTTAACTCTTAGCCCAATAGTTTTAACCAACATCATGCAAAAGCCTGTTTGTTTTGACAAACAGGCTTTTTTGATTGTCTACTGGCATCACAAAAGGCACAAAACTTGTTAGAAGTATAAATATGTCTAATTCTACGCCCCACATTCAACTGCAAAAAGGTGATATCCACATACTTATTTTAGGTGGAGGTAATGGTGGCAACGCCCTGCTCAACCTTTTTTATCAGTACAGCGACTGGTTATATATTGACGGTGTGATTGACGTTGATGAACAAGCTGTTGGCATTCAACATGCACACTCACTCGGTATTCCAATTTATACCGATGCTTTTCAAGCCATTGAGGACTTTACAGGTGATATTATTATCGATGTCACTGCCAATGCAAAATTACGCCAAAAGCTCATTCAGACCAAACTCAAACGTGAGAACCTAGAAGTCATCTCAGGCAAAAGCTCACGACTTTTATTTGACTTGGTCAACCAGGAACATAAACAACAGCAAACCATTAAAGATAAAGACCTGCACCTCAAGTTACTTAACGCCATGTTAGATTTGTCATTAAAACTCGAAGAGCATCAAGGTACCTCAGATATAATCAAACACGCATCACAAGGCATACATCAAGGTTTGCAAGCCCGAAAAGCTTTAACCATCGTCATTAAGGGTATGGATAGCGAATGTTTTGGCATTTTAGATAAACCCATTCCTTCGCCTGTACCGCAAGATTTTATTCTACACTTACAACAATACTTCACATCACAAGCGCATAAAGGCAAAGCTTTTGTCAGCCTATCACCTGCATTGTATATTCCTTTTGTTGATGAAACATTTAACTTGGCTATTCCACTGTTTGAACAACATACGTTGATTGCCGTGATATTGGTCGAACATCACAAAGCATTAGATGTGAATACCCGCATGTTGCTGGAAGTCACATCATCGCATCTGCACCTCGCCATTCAAGCCAAGAAAAACCACCAAGCATTGGAATTCCAAGCCATTCGCGACCCTTTAACAGGTATTTATAATCGCCGTCACTTTGCAACACGTATTGAAGAAGAATTTAACCGCTTAGAACGCGGACAACAAGGTTCGCTCAGTTGTATGTTTTTTGATGTTGATTTCTTTAAACTCATTAATGACCAATATGGTCATGAAGTGGGTGATATTTTATTGGTACGTATTGCCGAACATATACGCCAACATCTACGCGCTTACGATATTGTCGCACGTTATGGCGGCGATGAATTTATCGCACTTTTACCAGGAGAGCTTGGTAAAACCCTACCTTTAGAAAATATAGCTTGCCGTATTTTGGACTCTGTCAAACAAATCAAAATTAAAGGGTATGAAGATATGCGTGTCAGTCTATCCATTGGTGTTGCCTGTGTATTACCTGCAACCATCACCAGCAGCCAAGAGTTAATCACTTTAGCCGATGATGCATTATACCATGCCAAAAATGCAGGTAAGGGTTGTGTACGTCTTAAAGAGGTTTTAGAAAATAGTTATATCAAAGAAACAACGGTACATCCAGCCAGTAGCGAATCTTAAATCGGTGTTGTCAAGGTGATTTAGGCAATGAAAATGTAACAATTGCACCTCCACCCTCACGGTTGGCAATGCTCATCTGCCCACCATGGCGTTCAACCAATGCTTTGGCACGTGTTAAACCCATGCCTGTATGACCTTTAAAATGTTGACCTGTAAAAAAAGATTCAAATGCGCTTTTTTCTTCATACTCTTCTAAACCACAACCCCTATCTTCCAGCGTAAACACAATCATATTGCCTTCATGGCTAGCATTAACTGTAATCATACGTGAACAGGGTTCTTCTCTGGCATCAACGGCTTTTTTTGCATTGCATAACAGTTCCCAAACCACACGTTTGACAGCCAAAACATCTGCATATACAGCAGGTAAACCTACACAATCCATTTCCAAGTTATCGTCTGCAAGTTTTAATTGAGCAAAACAACGCATAAACACGGTGTGCATATCCACAAACTCACATTCAAGCTCATCAAATAGACAGTGGTAAATTTCATTTGCACCCAACACCATATCATCCATACGTCTGGCACTGTTACTCAATAGTTCGAGGACTTCAGGAAGCTCTCGACCTAAAATATAAGATAAACTTTCCTTGCTTCCTGTGCGCTCTGCTTGTGTTGCATCTTGAATCAACGTGGTTGCTTCCTGCACCAACGCCTGAATATTCAACAAAGGATTACGTAAATCATGCGAAAAAACATGCATGGTTTTACGCATATTATTTTCTCGTTTGACTGTGATTTCACTTGTATTTAATAACATGAAATAACTCCGTTTCATGACATACCAACAATTGGCTTGGCATTGTTAATCTATTAATAGCCCATAATGTTACTTTCGTCAAAATATTTTTACTATCCTCAAAACAAGACTTTTTAAACAAGCAGCGATAAACTTTGCCACCATTCACATCAAGGATAGTTTACTATGCGTATTGTTATTTCACCTGCCAAAAAACTTTATGAAGGTTTAGCGCTGCAAAACTTCCCCCATACACAGCCTATCTTTTTGCAACAAGCACAATCATTGATTGATATTTTACAACAAAAAAGTGCTTTTGATATTGCAGAACTCATGAAACTAAGCATGAAACTTGCTGATTTGAATGTGCAACGATACCAAAATTGGCACGCCCCATTTACAGCAGACAATGCCAAACAAGCATTATTTAGCTTTGCTGGTGATGTGTATCAAGGTTTGGATGCACAAACATTATCCAGCGATGACATAACTTTTGCCCAAGACCATTTACGCATATTATCAGGACTGTATGGCATGCTTCGCCCGCTGGACTTGATGCAAGCTTACCGCCTTGAAATGGGAACAAAACTTCGCAATGCTAATGGTAACAACCTTTATGATTTTTGGGGCAATAGTATCACCGAACAACTGAACCAAGAGCTTCAAGCAGATGATACGCTGATTAACCTCGCATCCACCGAATATTTCAAAGTGATTCAACCCAAATTGCTGCAAGCCAATATCATTACGCCAGCCTTTAAAGAAAACAAAGCTGGTACTTATAAAGTGATTGGTATTTATGCCAAAAAGGCACGTGGTCTGATGACAAGATATATCATCCAAAACCGTATCACTGATATACAAGCCATCAAAAACTTTGATTTGGATGGTTATACCTACAACCCTAGTTTATCCGACAACAAAACATGGGTATTTAGCCGAGGTTAAATAAAGCCTCAATCAACCGCTGAATATCTTGTGGTTGGTGTTGCGCCGATAAGGTCACTCTAAGCCTAGATTGCCCTTGCGGCACCGTGGGCGGGCGGATTGCAGGCACAAAGAAACCAACTTCACGAAGTTTTTGTGCTGCATGCAAAGCTTGTATGTCTGAACCCAACAGTATGGGTTGAATCGCTGTTTGTGATGGCAACAAGTGCAATCCTTGGGTGTTTTCAAGGAAAAAACCGATGTTGTGATGTAACTTCTTGATTAAATCACCTTGTTTGATGATGTTTAAAGCTTCTTGGGCGCCAGCCAATACACATACAGGCAATGCGGTGGAATAAATCAAAGTACGCATACGTTGTTTTAATCCTTCAATCATAGAAGCAGAGCCCAAGATATACGCACCATAACTACCCAATGCTTTGCCCAATGTACCCACTTCAAGCAATCGCCCATGCCCAGCCAAACCAGCTTGCCCAACAAGCCCTTTGCCATCGGTGCCAACCGTACCCGTGCCATGTGCATCATCAATCACCACAATCGTTTCATAAGTTTCTGCCAAGTTTAACAAGGTTTGCACATCAGCAGCATCACCATCCATACTAAATACGCCATCAGAAACAATGATGCGTTTCGCTGCGGCATTTTTTTGTAATTGTGATTCCAAAATATTCAGGTCTAAATGGGAAAAACGGTGTACTTTTGCACCCGACAACCTTGCTCCATCCACCAAGGATGCATGATTCAATTTATCGCTGAATATATGCGTATGTCTATCTGCCAAGGCTTGCAACAAACCCATGTTTGCCAACATGCCTGAACCAAGCATTAAACATGCTTCAAAACCCTTCCACGCCGCAAAATCACGCTCAAAGTCATGCAATAAGGGATCATCACCCGATACCAGTCTGGATGCACCACTACCCAAACCATGTTTGTCGATTGCAGTCTTTGCCGCAGCACATACTTGAGCATGGGTGCTCAAACCCAAATAATCATTGGATGCAAAGTTGAGCAGCTTTTGCCCATGGACTTCAATCCATAAACCATCACGTTGACTGGCTAAGAATTTACGTTGCCGCGTCTCTGAAAGAACATCAAACCAATTGCCTGTATCAACCATGTTCGCTATATTCCTTGTCATGTTCAGGCTGTCAATGCGTTTACTTCAACAACTACAACCCTATATTTTCCCGCCTGCCTGCCCTACCTGCAAAAAAGTCCATGTTACACGAGCCATAAACACCAAGCCAGCAAACATCAACCTAGCAGAACAATACGACTGCTGTGCCGATTGTTTACAAAATATTCATCTTGCACAAATAAGTACCTGTTATCATTGCGGTATCACCCTGCCCGAATCACTCGCTCCAGGCCCTTGTGGACATTGCTTAACACAGCCGCCTCCCCAGCAACATACCCGCAACGTGTTCGTTTACCGTGATACGGTTCGCACTGCGTTATTGGCTTGGAAACTGCAAGGTCAAAGCACAGGTTTACACTGGTTACTGCAATCTTCAACACCAACATTACAACAGATTTTCTCGCCCAATGACTTATTGATACCCGTGCCCATGCCTTTATCACGTATGCGGCGTTCAGGTTTACATCACAGTGCCGATTTATGCCAACGTATTGCCCAAATCACATCAAGCCAAGTTTGCCACACCCTGCTTCGCCGCACAGGCAATCATACCCGACAATCCTCCCTCAAAGGAAAACAACGTCTGAGCAATTTGCGTAAGGCTTTCATGCTTACAAACGACTACCAAACACAGCTGGATAAGTACAATGTACAAGGTAAAATATGGGTTGTGGATGACATTTTAACCACAGGTGCTACCCTGCGCCATGCTTGTAAGGTGATGAAAAAAACACAACATCCCATATTTGCCTTTGCCTTGGCTAGAACACCAAGCAATACTTAGGAGACGATATGAGTAGCAACGCAAAAATTGAAATCTATTCTGGTGATTACTGCCCTTACTGCGTGCGTGCCAAATCACTACTCAAGCAACGTGGGCTGGATTTTATTGAATACAATGTACAACAAGAGCCTGAAAAACGTGCCGAAATGATGAAACGAAGCAATGGCGGGCGCAGCATTCCGCAAATTTTCATCAATGATCAACATGTGGGTGGTTGTGATGAGCTTTATGCATTGGATAAAAAAGGGAAGCTTGACGCTTGGCTGGCATAACCCATCATGCAAACACCTGAACAACTTCTACAAAACAACCTAGAATGGGCGCAAAAACGCGAACAAAAAACACCTGGTTTTTTTGACCGTTTATCTGAACAACAAAAACCCAAATATATGTGGATTGGCTGTTCCGACAGTCGTGTGCCCGCCAATGAAATTGTTGGTTTAGACCCTGGTGAAATTTTTGTACACCGTAATATTGCCAACCAAGTCCATCATACCGACTTAAACTGTTTGTCTGGTGTACAATACGCTGTAGATGTGCTGAAAGTAGAACATATTATTGTCACTGGGCATTATGATTGTGGTGGTGTGCAAGCTGCCATCACCTCCCAACATTATGGCATCGTGGACAACTGGATACGCGGTATTCGTGATAATTTCCACCACCACTACGACGGCTTAAAAGACTTATCTCCACAAAAAATGTCTGACCGCATGACAGAACTTAATGTCATGAAACAAGTGGAAAACCTCTCGCACACCCGCATTGTACAAAGCGCATGGGAAAAAGGTCGCCCTTTGAGTATTCATGGTTGGGTATATCGACTTGGCACAGGCCTCATTCAAGATTTACAAGTCTCTCGCCATGC
>JAUZQX010000052.1 GCA_030950765.1 Ghiorsea sp. | reverse complement strand
GTAGAGCAGGCTCCATACACCATCTTTGCCTTGCACGATAGCAGGGTATGAATACGCCTCACCTTGTTTACCATGCTCAAATTGGTGCACCACCTGCCAAGGTTTATCCAAGTCAAAAGAAACGGCTAAAGTTAAATCTTGCCTATGCACTGGATTGTGATTACCAATCCAAATCCACAAGTGTTCACCCACTTTTTCAACAATTTGCGCTGAGTTTGGGTTAGGTAATTCGGTAAGCTTAAAATCAGACCACATTTGCCCTTCATCTTGGCTTTGAAGGCGAATCACTTTCCAATCTTTAGTATGCGAACCTGAGCGCATATAGGCAAACACATCTCGACTCTCACCTTGCACCAAAGATGGTTGAATCCCGCCACCGTTGCCGTGCATACGCACCTTTTCTATCACTTCACCTTCTGCGGAAACACGCAAAAGCTCTGGAAACTGTGCGGCAAACTCATGGTAAACAGGCAACAACATAGAACCATCTTCAAGAGCATACATGGTGTTGCGCACCAAAGTGCTCACATTGATGAAAGGTGAAGTAATCAGCTGTTTAGGCGCACTCCAACTTTTCCCTAAATCATCGGAAAACATCACATTTAAACTGCTTCCTGCCCAACCACCATAAGATACCGATACTACATAAAGCCATAAACGCTGTTGCTTATCCATAAATACCAATGGATTACCCAACTTACCAATATATCGCCCAACCGATGCCGCTAATGTTGGCACATCCAACATGGCTTTGGGCGTAGTCCAGCTTTGTGTAGCTTGTCTGAAATAGCTTTGGAAGATACGCACATCTTTAGCACCTTCTCGTGACCCGCCAAACCAAAAAGCAATCAAATCACCTGATGGCAACACCGTTGCACTCACACTATGCGTAGAACCTTGCCCAGCATTGGGTATAAGCTGTTCACGATATAAGGGCGTGTTATCTGTAGCTTTAAATATGGGTGTCCAAACTATGGGCGACCACGGCTTTTGCGTTTGCACATGTTGCCAAGCCCAAAAAGCAGCAATGAACCAAACCATAATAAAAACTGGTTTTGCCACCTTTTCTACCCGATTATTACGCACTATACACAGCCTATTTAAGTGTTTTTAAAGTAATAAATCGCATAAAAAATAGATAGACCCACCAGTGTTCCAAACCAATGTTTGGGCTCTTTGTGTCCAAACATTAAGGCAAAAGAATAGGCTTTTTTCGCCCTATCTTTCCAAGGTGTTAAACGTGGAATGAACAAAGGAACATATTTTGACCACTCGGTATAAGCATCACCAAACAAGTCCACCATACGTTCAGCTTCAATACTAATCACCACCATATAAATCCAAATAAAAATAACCGATGCAATCAGTGCAGGTATAAGGTGATTACCCATCACACAAAAGCCGATAAACATTATCGTATTGAATACATACAAAGGATTGCGCGTAAAAGCATAAGGCCCTGTAGTGGCAAGCTCGGCATCTTTATCAATATAACCTAAAGCCCAAGTGCGTCCCATTTCACCTAAAATCACGATAATTGAACCAAGACATAAAGATTCTAACGTGGGTTGGGCAAAAAAGATGACGATTAAAGCCGCAACACCCGTTAAACGTGGTCGGTGGTGATAAAAGAAGTTCTGATAAGGGTTCAAGGGTTTGTTTTTATTTTCAGTCATGTTTTTGAATACTCCGTTAGGCGCACAACAATACGTCCAATCTTAATTTTTGCAGTAATTTTTAATGGAATGCGCCGTGCGTCGTTGGTCAGCCAAATTTTAATCACACCAACACTGGTAAACACACCTTCGGTTTTCAATTCGGGTTGAATCACCAAACAATCAATACGTTTACCATCCAGACCAACAATCTTCTGATGTTTCAATAGCTTAACCACCACATCATATTTCTTTTCTGAATCAAATACAGGAATAGAAATCGGATGATCTTTGGTGGGGGGATGCAGGCGGGTTAAATAAAACGCATCCAACACACTTAAATGCCCTGCTTGCACATCAAATGTTAATTTTTTCTCATTATTTTGGTATTTTACTTTATTTTCTTGCCATAAATAATCAATACGCTTTTTGGTGTGATTACCTTTTTCGAGTTGGTCTGTCCAAAATAAGGTACTTTGCATCTTATCACCTAAACAAATCCCCTCGGATACCAAAGTATCCCTCACTTTCTTAAACATATCAAAAAAGCCATTGGTGCGCGCAAAGTTATGCACTTGATAACCATTCTCTCCACGTTGTGTCACCTTCACTTCAGCAGTACCAGCGTTGACAAACTCCCAGCCCACATCATATTTATAATGTTCGCCCACAAAAGGAAAACAATCTGAAGTGGCTGCCCAAACTTGGCTGGAACACAATAAAGAAAACAATACAACAGCAAATTTACTTCGTTTTAACATCAAGTGCCTACCTTCTGCTCAATATTTTCAATACATTGCACTATTTCTTTGGCTTGAATCATGTCCATGCAAATAAAGTTATCGCAGGTCTTTTGAATACAAGGTCCACAATCAGGGTTGGATTCGACATGATAATCCAGCTTACCATGCGGTGCATTACGCTCTCTTGGTGTTGGCCCCCAAAAGCTCACCGTTGGCGTGCCTAAAGCAGCTGCCAAATGTAAAACACCTGTATCTGCGGCAATCACAGCAAAACTCTGTTGAAAAAACACGCATAGCTCAGGCGTAGAGAGGCGCTTGGGTAATACAAAACCCAAACCTTGTTCATTCAATTGCTTGGCTTTACCCTCTTCTTTGGCATTACCCCAACAGAATACAATATGATAACCCTTGGCTTGTACATGTTTACCAACCTGCAACCATGTTGCATCAGGCAATTCTTTTGTGGCAAATGAGCCTCCCAAGTTGAACACCACCCAAGGTTTTCGTTCATCTAATCCTTGAGGTAATGGCACATCAAACTGACGATGAACTTGCGGTGGTCTATAGCCAATAGGTGTGTCCATGTCTTGAGCAGTAAGCCATGGCGACTGCGCCACCCTTCTCACCTGTTGCACAATGTTGATTTCATCAGGGTGCGCGGGGGTAGACATTTCAAACCACGATGCAGGTTTCTCACGAATCACCTTGGCATCAAAACCATACACTTTTGAACATATCAAACGTGCCAGCACCGAGGACTTGATTAAACCCTGAAAATCCATAGCCAAATCAAATTTTTCTGCCTTTAATTTTTTCACAACACGTCGAATTTCACGCAACGGATGTTCACCTTTTAAAGCAATATGGTGCACTTTTACTTGTGTTGGCAATACCTCTGCGGCAAAAGCAAAACGCGTATCTACCAACCAATGTACTTCATCAACTTCAGGGCGTGATAATACATCATCCAATGCTGGAAGCGCATGAATAATATCCCCGAATGCCGATAGTTTTACGATTAAAACCTTCACTTAAAACCTGTTGTTGTCGCACAGGCAGGTTGCTGCTTACGCCAAGACAATAGCAACACAGCTGCCCCAAACACCCATATAAACCAAGGCGGTATGGCAGGTGTCATACAACCACCACCTGATGTTTCAACTGCCGCATTATTGTTAACAGCTGCGGGTATGTTTGCCCAAGAATCATAATCAATGCGGTCAACATAAGCATAAATCGGCACTCCTAAGTAAGCAAAAGCACCTGCCCAAGCATTTACACCTGTGGTTGCCCAAATATTGCTGAAAATCCGCATCGTATGCGAAGGCAACGTTTGAGCATTGCCAGACACATGGTGCAACAGCGCACCATCCACATACCAATCGATGCCCGTATCTGTCCAAGCCATGGTATATTGATGTGTGGCAAGCGAAGCATCAAACCCCAAAGGAAGCAAGATTTCATGCCCCCCCACACCATTCACATAATAATTAAGCTGCACACGCGTCGTATTATTACCTAAAAATTCAATATCAATTTCATCATGCGGCTGGCCATCGCTTGGCCCTGTATATAAAAAAAAACCTGTAATCACACCCGAAGCCTTGGCTGCTTGAGCGGTAAAGGTGACTGAACCAAAAGGTAATAAATCAACACTGCTATACTCACCTGCAGCATAAGTTTGATTCGAGCATAATGTTGCATTTGAAACACACGGTATGTTATCCAGTGTTAAACGCAGCTGATTGGTAGACAACGGATGGGAATAAACATCCACATGATCACTTCGCCACCCAACTTGAAATGGAGCACCATTATTCCAGCCATCAGATATTCGCCAAGTATAAGTATCTAGGGAGGCCATGTTGTCATGTAAGCTTATCAAGGGTGTCGTGGTAGCCGCATAACTTATGTTTAGACTGGCGCACAATAAAAAGCATATACAAGCTATCTTTTTCATTCGCCAATGCTAATTTGATTATCACATAATAACCATGAATTTTTAGGCTTGCTATCCCAGCATAAAACGCCCACATTTCAGCAAAGTGTTTACAGGAGTGGCTATGGAAATGATTGAACATTGGCATATCTGGTTAATTATTGCTTTTATCATCTTAATTATTGAGTTAATGAGCGGTACTTATTTCTTACTCGCGCTTGCAGGTGGCGCAGCTTTGACGTCCATTGCCACTTGGTGGTCAGACCCAAGTTTGACCGCACAACTGTTCATTTTTGCTGCGGCATCGGCAGCGACTTATATGTTATTATTATCTTTTCGCAAAAAGAAAGACGATACAAACACCGATGGCACAACGCATATGCTTGGGCAACAAGTCCAAGTAGTTGATGCCATCAACACCCAAGGCAGAGTAAAATACAAAGGTGTTTTGTGGCAAGCCAAGTCCGAAGATAGTATTGAAAAAGGTAGTTTTGCTGAAATTATTGCTGTTGATGGCAGCACACTTACCGTCAAGGCTTTGAAAGAATAAATTAAACGAAACACAGGAGTTGATATGTTAGACACTGGATTAGTCCTCACCCTATTTTTAGCCGCCATGGTGATTGCCTTTATTTTCAAAGGTATTGTGGTCATTCGCAGCTCTGAGCGCATGGTCATTGAACGTTTTGGTAATTATGTACACACCCTTGAAGCAGGTATCAATTTCATTATTCCCTTTGTCGATAGGCCACGGGAATTTATTTGGAAAAAAGCACCTTCAGACAGTGCCTTAGGTCGTTTATTGGGTGAATCAAATGACGATTTATATAACACACACCGTGCCGCCACAGCCCGCATTGATATTCGTGAAACCGTATTGGATATGCCCTCGCAAACGGTGTTCACCAAAGACAATGTAAGCGTGCATATCAATGCCCTACTTTATATTGAAATTACCAACCCACGCGATGCCGTGTATCG
>JAUZQX010000051.1 GCA_030950765.1 Ghiorsea sp. | reverse complement strand
ATGTCCAACACATTCAGTGCATAAGTCAGGGTTGATTTCAAAGATTTCTTCACCTTCATAGATGGCATCATTGGGGCATTCGGGTTCGCATACCGCGCAGTTGATGCAATCGTCAGTAATCAATAATGCCAAAGCTTGTCTCCTTGTTATGCAATAAAAGTTGTGCCATAAAAAGCAAAACCCTACAAATAAAGTATTGAATCACAAGGTGATACCTGTTTCACTTGCTCGAAAGTATATGTGGCATAAGGATAGGGCGATGATAACAAGAACCAAACAGCAAATGTTAGTATTTATTCTGCTGCTGACAGCCGACCAGTTAAGCAAATGGTGGATTGAACAGCAATATCCATTTTTTCACATGACTGTGATTGAAGGCTTTTTTAACCTTGTCAAAGCGCATAATTATGGCGTGGCATTTTCTATGTTTGCCGACTGGAATCATGCATGGCGAACCAATTTATTACTCGGTGTAACCATAGGTATTGCTGTGGTTGTTAGTGTGTGGTGGTGGCGAGAGCGGCATAAGGCAGGGCTTGAGTCATGGTTGCTGTTGCTGATATTGGTGGGTGCTGCGGGTAATATTCTGGATAGATTATACCTTGGTTATGTGGTGGACTTTATCGATTGGTATGTTGTTTGGGATGGCAAAGGTTACCATTGGCCAGCTTTTAATATTGCCGATGCCTGTATTTCTGTGGCTGTTGTCTTGTTGCTGATTCGAAGTTTCAAAAAAGACTAAAGAAGTTCTGCGTAAGTTATAGAAACGCCCATGTTATTAGGGTGTAACGGGTTAGTTTTCCCATGCTTACCAGAGCAATAAAAACATATATATTGTATCGTAGCGCACCTGCGACCAAACATAATGGGTCGCCGACAATAGGCAGCCAGGCAAAGAGAAGGGCAGGTGTTCCCCATTGCCTAAAGTAGGCTTCGGCTTGTTGCTTTTTGGTGGGTGAAATATGAAACCAGCGGTGGCTAAATTGGAAGCCATATTTGCCCATAGAGTAGGTGATAATGCTTCCCAATACATTGCCTAATGTTGCCATGGTAATGAGCAGGTAAGGGTTGGCTGTAACATCTTGTAAGCGATAAATAAGCAAAGCTTCTGAACCACCTGGGAATAAGGTGGAGGAAATCAGCGCTGAGAAAAAGAGTGTCCAGTCAAGTTGTGTAAGCCATATCATACCTGCCTAGTCCAATGCTAAAGTGGTGATGTTGCAAGTATTACCTTTTAGGCATGTTTGTTATTGGCTGCTCGCAATTCTGTTTCTACCCTTTTCTTTTGCTTCATACAGGGCTTGGTCAGCTTGTTGAATGAAAGAATCCAAGCTGTTTTCAGCGGTTGGTATACAAGAGTTGATGCCAATGCTCAGTGTCACATATGATGAGACATTAGAGTTTGGGTGATGGATTTTACACGTGCGCAAGTTGTGCTGTAGCTCTTGCATGACTTGTTCTGCACCCTTGCCGTTGGTGAAAGGGAACACAAAGGCAAATTCTTCGCCACCATAACGAGATACACTATCGGTGGGGCGTTTGAGTAAGTTAGATAAAACTTTTGCTACCTTGGTTAAACATGTGTCACCAGCCTGATGTCCCAGTGTATCGTTGTAGTTTTTAAAGAAATCAATATCGCACATGGCTAAAGTTATCGGCGTTTTGGAGCGTATGGCATCATTCCAGTTCTTTTGCAGAACAGTGTTGAAGTGTCTTCGGTTATGTATGCCTGTTAGTGCATCATGGGTTGATAGCTGCTTGAGCTTTTGCACCAGTTTCATTTGTTTTTTGCGTTGGGAGATACTAAAAGCCAGCATGCCGAGTAGTAGTAAGGTTAATAAAATAATGCTTATGTGCTCGTTTCTCTTTTGGTCTGCACGTTCACTTTTGATTAGACTAGATAACCTATGCTCCAAGTCGCTTGTTTTTTGCATAATCGTATCATAATGGCTGTCAAATTCAATATCAGCTTCACTTCCTGGTTGTGATTCTTGGCGCTTAGATAAACGTTTATCCATCAGTGTTTTGAGAAAATTAATATCAAATTGAATGTTTTCTATCTTGGATATGACTGTTGTATCTTGCACAGGTAGTATAGGGATACCTTTGAGGTTTCCGCCCCAAAGCATAGTTTGGCAAGATGATAAGGCTTGCTGAATGTACCCTGATATTTGAGATGTTGTAATACTGTTATCACCAGAAATAAGCTCTTCTAACATTAAATGTGCGGTTTGTAAGTCCAACTGTATACTCATGGTAGCCACAGATAATGGGGTGTGGATGTCTGATATACGGTGTGTAACTTGTGCAGAGTAAATGGATACACTGAGAATAAGCGCTGAATTCAGAAAGAGTATGATAGCAAAGGCATGGCGTTTAAGTGAGCTCATTTATAGTTGTTACTCCCTCCATATTGACAAGTTAAAAATGTTCTTTTTCTAGATGGTGTTTAATGATTTCGTCAAAATTGGGGTCTCGGGTTTGTATTTCAACCTCTTCGATATTGGCAATGTTGGATAAATGCTGGTGCGTAATGTTATCTGCCAAGTATAGAATTCTAGCCTCTATCGTACTGTTATTATTGTTATGATGTTGCTGTATAAGCTGGTAAATTTCATCGGGGAAACCCCACTGCTGTAAGACGATTGCCCCCACTTCGGTATGGTCTAAACCGTATGTTTTTTGTTCGGATTGGATAAGTTCTTCCCCATTAAAATTCGAAAAGTCTTGTTCAAAGTATAGGGGGTCAATACGAATGCCTAAGATGGCCCTACCGATATCATGAAGAAGTCCGCTTAAAAATAACTGATCGGGGTTGAGCTGGATGTGTTCAGGTAGCTGGATACATATTTTTCGACAGATTTGCCCAACTGCAAATGCATGCGCCCAAAAACGACGCATATTTGCAATGCCTGTGGGTATGGAAAAGCCGTAAAGCAAGGCCATGGATAAAGCGATACTGCTGGTTTCAGTGCGGCCCAAGCGAGAAATTGCAAATGATAGGCTGCTGGCTGGTTTGCCTAGCGGGTTGTAGTATGATGAGTTAGCAACCTTTACAATGGTCGCAGTAATCACTTGGTCGCGTTCAATGGCTTGTGTTAAATCTTGTAATGTTGACTCAGGGTTATTCAAGGTTGCTTGAATGTGCAAAAACAAATCGGGTAATGTTGGCAAGCTGTCAACATTTTTTAAAGTGTCGATGGTGGATTGCCGTAAAGGCTTGGCAGGGTTTGTTAATGGACTCATACACTGTGTTAAGCAAAAAAAGTGCCATGTTTTTGTTTGGAGTGTTCGTCATGGTTGAAGTTGTGACTTACATCATTTTTTTAGTTTGCAGCGTTGCTTAGCTTTTGTGAAAAGGTTGGAAGTAGGTGACAAGTCATTAGACTATGACTAACTTCCAGCCTAGATTATTATTTTATTTTCCCTAAGGAGAAAATCATGAAAAAATTACATGTATTATTGGCAGCTTCAGCCATGCTTGTGGCGAGCCAAGCGAATGCGGCAAGTGTCGCAGGATTTAACTCAACTGTGCAAGCTGCATATACAGGTTATGCCCAAGATTTAGCAGCAGCAGCTTGGATGAACCCAAGCAACTCTGCAGAGTCTCATTCCTCTGGCATTTTACCTTTTGGTATTCAGGCGGCATTGGAAGTAACTGCTTTGAAAATCGACCCTAATGCTGCGCAATGGCAAGCTGTTGGTTATACTGATTCGAGTATCCCTATGCCTAGAGTACGTTTATCGGCAGGTATCCCTTTTGGTTTGGACGTTGGTTACATGAACCTATCCAGCAAAGACCTGGGTATTGACTTGACGGGTTATGAATTTCGTATGGCATTTGGTAATTATATTCCTGTACCTATGCTGGAAGCCAATGTGCGTTACCATACTAGTAAGTTAACATTGACTGATATGGAAGTGAAGAACACAGGGTATGCAGTGATGGTGGGTGCAAACTTACCTATCGTTAAGCCTTATATTGAATTTGGTACAGTTAAGTCAACTTCATCAGCGTCAGGTCTCCTTGCAAATTTACAGCAGCTTAATGAGACTAATTCAACCTTAGCTTTGGGTGCAAAAGTTGAGTTGGCATTGTTTGTTATCAATTTAGAGAAATCAACAGTAGGCAATAAAGATTTAACAACTGTAAAACTAGGTTTCGAATTTTAAGCGACATACCCTTGTTTTTTAATACTTTAAACCCACCGCAAGCTGTGTTCAGTTTGGGTGGGTTTTTTTATGGTGGGTGAAGGTGGATCCTCAGCAGTGGTTAACAGAACATGGTGATATATTGTATCGTTTTGCTATGCAGCGTGCGCAAAATGAAGAGCTAGCGGCAGACTTGGTACAAGAAACCTTGCTTGCAGCATGGAAAAGCAAGGATTCGTTCTCAGGAAACTCAACAATTCGAACTTGGCTTATTGGTATTTTAAAACACAAATGGATTGATTATTTGCGCAAAGAAATTAGGCAGCGAGATCATGCGACACTGGCAGAAGGTGATCCCACTGCATGGTTTGACCCGAACAATGGTTCGTGGTTAAAAAAACCACAACAGTGGCATGATGACCCTGCGAGTTTATGTCAGGACACCCAGTTTTTTCAGGTGTTACAAACCTGCGTACAACACTTGCCTGAAAAACAGCGTTTGGTATTTGATATGCGGGAACTTCAAGGTCTTGATTCCGATGAAATATGTAAGGCATGTGATGTTTCAGCGACCAATGTTCACGTATTGCTGCATAGGGCAAGACTTGCTTTGCAACAATGTTTAGAAATACATTGGTTCGGGGGAAAAAAACCGTGGTGAATGCGACATGAAACATGCATGCGAAGAAATCAGTCGCTTGGCTTCGGAGAAACTAGAGCGCCCGCTGAGCTTTGTTGAAAGGGTTCGCTTGCGTTTACACTTGCTGATGTGCTCGGCCTGTCGCCATTATGATGCGCATATTACAAAACTTCACCGTATACTGAAAACACGTCAGAAAAATACATGGTCTGATGTACGGCTGCCTAGTGATAAAAGAGAAAAAATTAAAGCATCATTAAATGATAGCGGCGACGAATGAAGTAGGCTGCGTGAAATTTTGGTGACGCTTTCATGATTTGTTGTGAAATGATGCGTTAGCTTTTAGGGTTACCCTTTACAATAAGACCAAGCCAATTTTGAATATTGGCATTTTAGGTAAGGAGTTGAACTTTGACCAGTGATACACAAGTAGGTTTAGCTCCTGTTGTCGATGTGCCTCGTTTTCCCGTACGTTGGCGCTGGACTATGGTTGTTGGTCTTGCAGTGACTGTTGCGGTGGCTGTATTATCCTTGATTGTGTTGGATATGGAGCGCGATGCTTGGTTAAAAAATCAAGAGACACAAGCTGGTGTTCAGGTGAGCAGGTTGGGTGATGAATTAAAAATACCTATGCTGGCAGGAAGCTTCGCTGAAACAGATTTTGTCATGCGTAATTTTGCTGAAAAAGTTCCTTATGTGAAAGCAGTGTTTTTTAAGAGTTCATCATCACAAGTGTGGTCAATGGGTGAGTTGGGCAATATTGAGCAAGTTCTAACGGACACTGAACTTTCGGCAGAAACAATGCGACTACCTGTAGACAGCCTATGGTTCGCAAAATTGGTGACTTATGGTGGCGCTGATATTGCAGTGATAGCTGTGCGTTATTCCGAAGAAGCTTGGGATGAAATCGCAGGTCAGTTGTTGCAGCGTATGCTGTTGGCAGCATTTTTTGTGATTGTATTGTCGGGTGTGTTTGTGTATTGGCTTGCAGGACGCATGAGTAAACCTTTGGAAGACTTGGCTTTGGCAGCACGCCATGTTGCACACGGGGATTACCACCAGCACCTAGAAATCGTGGGTAATGATGAGTTAAGTGATGCCGCAGGACAGTTTAATAAAATGGTTGAAGAATTGGCGCACAAAGAAGAGATGCGCGCCGTGTTGGGTCGCTACCTTAACCCTGAATTGGTATCGGATGTGTTTGAGAGTCGGGGATTGGGTAAGTTGGAAAACCGCAAACAAGAAGTCACTGTATTGTTTGCCGATATGGTCGCATTTACAGCATTTTCAGAAACCACAGAAACTGAAGAAGTTATTGAAGTGTTAAACCAAAACTTTGAAGTTTTCCACCGAATTATCGACTACTATGGTGGTCATGTGGATAAGTATATTGGTGATGCTGTGATGGCTGTGTTTAATCATCCCAAGCAGGATACACAGCATGTGCGTAACGCTGTAATGGCAAGTGTTGCGATGACAGAAGCTTGTCGAAAACTGGCTGTATTACGCAAGGATGGTGACCCTGTTTCTTTTCGTGTTGGTTTAAATTGTGGCGATGTTATTATTGGTAATATTGGTGCTGCCGAACGTTTGGAATATACGGTCATTGGTGATGCTGTGAATGTTGCATCACGCATGGGTGGTCTGGGTGATGGCGGTGAGGTGGTGTTACCATTTGCAACGTTTGAAGCTGCAGGCGAAGGTTTTTCATTTCAAGACATGGGTGAAATTTCAGTGAAAGGTGTGAGTGACCCCTTGCGCTGTGGTATTGTAAAAATTGTGGATGATACTTTATACCATGATATGTGTATTTCGGTTGCTATGGCATTTGACACAACCTTGCCTACAGATGTAAGAATGATCATTGGAGACATTGAAGAATGAGTTTACGCATTTATACCTTGCTGGTTGTTGTCTTTCTTTTATCGGGCTGTGCTGGCTTTAATGACTTTCGTGTATCTGTAGGTTTGATTAGTCCGTACAAAGCTGCAGAAGATGCTTTTAAGCAAGGTGAAATGATTGAGGCACGTCATCGTTTGGAGTCGATAAAAAAAACGGATAAAGACTACGCTAAAGCGCGTCGTTTTTTGAATAATAAAGTTGATCCTGCGCGGTTCAAGTTGCTTCGTTATTATGCAAGAAAGGGGAAAAGTGAGGAAGCTGCTGGGCATTGGGCGCAAGCAGAAGAGGCGTATAAAACTGCTGCGGGGTTGTCACGTAGCCCGAATGCCTTATTGCGCTATCAAAAAGCAATGAATATTAAAGCTCGCAAGCTACGCATGCAAAGCTTGTATATGCAGCGTTTGGAAGAAGATGAAGCATGGTTGAGATGGTTGGATAACTATACGCCACCACGTGGCCTGTTGGGTGATGACGTTTCATTTACTCTGGCACGAGAAGACTTAACTGAAGTATTGGAATACCGAGTTGACCATGCGTTGTGGTTAGCCAATAAATATAAAAAACTAAAACTACCAGAGGTAGCTTGGGTATATGCAGACTCCTATTTACGTTTCAAACCTGATTCGGAGAAAGCAAAACGATTGAAACAAGCTATGACGGAAATGATGCCCAGTGTACTGCGTGTCGAAGCATGGAGTAAAGCTGTTGTACGCAAAAAAACGAAAAAGAGCACCAAGAAAGTAGCGTATAAAAAAATAGTGCATCAAAAAGTAAGTAAAAAAGATGTGCAGATTTTAATGAAAGAAGGCAAGTGGGCGGCAGCTAAGCAGACGGCTTTAATACTACGTCGTCAAGGCAGCCCTGATGCCGATGCGTTGCTTAAAGTGATTGAACAAAAAACGGCAAGGTTGGCAGCCAAAGCTTATGAACAAGGGAACATCGCTTTTCGCAAAGAAAACATCGATGCGGCGGTTTCTTTTTGGGGGAAAGCTGTGCATTGGATGCCAAAAGAACAAACTTATATTGATAGCCTAAGACGTGGGCAAAAAATTCAAGAGCGTTTAGCAGCGTTGAAACGTGAAGAAAGCCCTGCGGAAAAAGACAGTAAAATTGAGGAATAAATATGCGTGATTCGATTGTGATGCCACGCCGTAAAACGCGGCAAATTATGGTGGGTGATGTGCCCGTGGGTGGCGATGCACCCATTGCTGTGCAATCCATGACCAACACATTGACCACAGATATTGATGCCACAGTGACACAAATTCATGGTTTAGAAGAGGCTGGCGCTGATATTGTGCGCGTGTCGGTGCCTGATGCCGAATCTGCTGCTGCCATGCCTGAAATCTTGGCACAAACCAATCTTCCAATTATTGCAGACATCCATTTTAGCTACAAAATGGCATTGCTTGCGCTTGATGCAGGTGTACATGGTCTTAGGCTAAATCCGGGCAATATCGGTAGCCGAGATAGGGTTGAGCGTGTGGTGAAAGCCGCACAAGAGCGTGGTGTTTCAATTCGTATTGGGGTGAATGCGGGCTCATTGGAAAAAGAAGTGAATGAAAAATATGGTGAACCATGCGCAGATGCCATGGTTGAGTCGGCTTTGCGTCACATTCGTATCCTTGAAGACATGAATTTTAATGACATCAAAGTATCGCTCAAAGCCAGTAATATCCCCATGACAGTAGCAGCATACCGCAAGCTTGCCGATAAAGTGGATTATCCCTTCCATTTGGGTATCACGGAATCAGGCTCATTGTTTGGTGGTACAGTCAAATCATCGGTAGGACTTGGTCTTATCCTTGCCGATGGTATTGGCGATACGGTTCGTGTGTCTTTAGCGGCAGAGCCCAAAGAAGAAATTAAAGTGGGTTTTGAAATCCTTAAAAGTCTTGGACTGCGTCATCGTGGGGTTAACCTTATTGCTTGCCCATCATGTGCAAGGCAAAAGTTTAATGTGATTGAGACAGTGCAAGCGTTAGAAAGTCGTTTAGCACACATTCAAGAGAGTGTAGACGTGGCGGTGATTGGTTGTGTGGTCAATGGGCCAGGCGAAGCCAAAGAAGTCGATTTGGGCATCACAGGCGGTTATCCTGTGCATACCTTTTACCATGATGGTGAGAAGTTTGGCAAAGTTCGTTCCAACACCATGATTGATAGCTTGGTTGAAGAAGTGGAGAAACGTGCGGCGGTGATTCGCGCTGCCAAAGAAGCGGGGGAGCAAAACAATGCTTAAATATTTGATGATTGCTGTACTTACATTCGTTTTAGCAGGTTGCACCCAAGAAACACAAAACAAGTTTGGTCGCGCAATGCAAAATTGGACAGGTGTAAATGGCGTATTGGAAGTATATGCAGGCAATAAATTGGTCAAACGCTTCTTAGAAA
>JAUZQX010000050.1 GCA_030950765.1 Ghiorsea sp. | reverse complement strand
TGTTTTGGAAGGCTTGTTGCTTGGCGCTGGCGCAGGTTTTTTTGCATGGCTGTTGGTGTGGCCGCTGTTATGGTTTACCGCAGATTGGCAGTTTAGTTTAGCGATTGATTTGAGTGGTTGGGCAATGTTTTTACCATTGGTATTGGGTGGTGCTGTGGTGGGTTGTATGGGTGCGTTGATTGCAACAGCTAATATTGTATCTCCAGAAAGTGAGGCTTAGGTGTGATATGACAATGGAAACTTGGAAAGCAACAACGATTTGCTGTGTGCGCAAAGACGGAGGCGTAGCCATTGCGGGTGATGGGCAAGTATCACTGGGTGATACAGTCATCAAACATGGCGCTAAAAAAGTACGCATGATTCGTGATGGCAGTATTTTAACAGGTTTTGCTGGTTCAACGGCGGATGCCATGAACTTATTTGAGAAATTTGAAGCCAAGCTTGATGAGCATGGCTCAAATTTAACACGCGCTGCGGTAGCTTTAGCCAAAGATTGGCGCACCGATAGGGTGTTGCGCAAGCTTGAAGCTATGATGATTGTGGCAGATAAAGAGCGTACTTTAATTATTTCAGGTAATGGCGATGTGCTGGAGCCTGATGAAGGGGTGGCAGCTATTGGTTCAGGTGGTGCGTATGCACGAGCTGCAGCAACAGCCTTGGTGCGAAAGAGTGATTTGGATGCTGAAGCTTGTGTGCGAGAGGCGATGAAAGTTGCGGGTGATATTTGTATCTATACCAATGACCATGTGACGGTTGAAGTCTTAGGAGCGTAACAGCACTTGTTTTCCATGATGTTGAAACATGTGTCTTTTCCTTTGCTGCCATATCGATTTTTGTTGTGGGGCTTAGTCTCTTATATTGTTATTGAAACACTGGGCGTTTTGGTTTTGCAATATATGGAAGGCTTTCAAGAGCAAACTGTGATTATATCGATGCGGTTGTTGGAGTTGGCAGCATTTATTATTTTTATTCGTAAGTTTGATGTATTGTCGAATTTAGGTTTACAAATGCCCACACAGCATGCCTTGTATATATTTTTGATGATAGGCTCTTTTTGTATGGTTGGTGCAGGGGGGCTGTATATATTACAACCAATATGGTTTAATTATATAACATTACCAGCTTGGTTACATGGGTTCACAGGTTTGTTATTGATGGTAGTTCTCGCACCCGTGGTTGAGGAGCTGATATTTCGTGGGTTGTTGTATCGCATGTTAAGAGAACGGTGGGGTGTGCTGGTTTCAGTTGCTGTAAGTGCTGCCTTTTTTTCTTTGATTCATCATGGCATGTTATTTTCACCACAGTTGATTGGTGGTATTATTTTTGCCTTGGCTTATGAATGGAGTAGGTCACTTTGGGTAAGTATTGCTTTACACATGGGAGCAAATACTGCGGTTTATTTATTGTCTGTGTTAGGCTTTTCGACCTAGGTAAAAAGGGGTTTTAATCATGAGTAAAAAGATGTTTTGGGCTGTGATGATTGGTGTTGTGTTTTTTGGTGTGCTGGCTGCAACACGGAGCATTTGGCAAGACCCTGCTGATCAAACATGGATGAAGGGTATGATTACCAAAATTAATATTTTACCCAAAGAAAAAAACATGGCTTATGAACAAGCATGTGCATCATGTCATATGTTGTATGCGCCAAGCACGTTACCTGCCGATTCTTGGAAGAAAATGATGCAGGGTTTAAATAATCATTTTGGGGATAACGCTGAGGTTGATAGTGCAGTAAGAGAAGAGGTGTCCGCCTATTTACAGCGTAATGCTGCGGACAAAGTAGAGAATATTTATGCCCAACCCATGTTAAACTTATTAAAGGATGGGGAAATACCTGAGCGTATCAGTGATACCAAATATTTTAAACTTTTGCATGATGTTGTACGCCCTGAAATGGTGAGTGGTAATCCTGATGTGAAGTCGGTTGCACGGTGTGAAGTTTGCCATTATGAAGCATTGGAAGGTCGATTTAATCGGTTTGCAGTGCGTATCCCCAATTATTATAAAGAAGGTGTATGGCGTAAAGTAAGACAACAAAGTGAAGGTAAGAAGGCGGTGCAAGAGTGATGGCTGTTGATATGAAAAAGGTTGTAGCTTTATTGGTATTGTGCTTCTTAGGGACGACGGCAAGTGCAGCAACGATTTCGCGGGTAGAAGTGGCTGCGCTTGAAACAAGCAAGGCACATCAACAAGCATGTGCATCATGTCATATGTTATATGCACCGAGTATGTTACCAGCGCGCTCGTGGCAAAAGATGATGTCCAATTTAAACAATCATTTTGGTGATAATGCGGAAGTGACTGCTGCGGTAAATGCTGAAGTGACAGCATATTTAAAGCGGAATGCGGCGGAAAATGATAAACGTCGATATGCCAAATCTATGTTGGGTTTATTAAAAGATGACGAAACGCCTGATTACATCAGTGATACCAAATATTTTAAGCTTATGCATGATGCTGTGAAACCCCGTATGGTTTTAGGTAACCCCGATGTACGTTCTTTTGCACGTTGTGAGGCTTGCCATAGCCAAGCCCAGCAAGGTAAATTTAATCGTATTGAAGCAATAATCCCCAATTATTTCAGAAAGGCAGGGCGTTTTGTAGAATAAGATTTTTGTATAGAATGTTTTAAAAGACGAAAGCTCGTTCTTTTGTTATGCCTTCCATAGGCAACAACCGTGTTTCAGTAATGCCAGTTTTAATACCCATGCCGTTAATGAACTGGTGGTGTTCCAAGGTAACAATGTCTTCGCCAATAAAAGCTGTGAGCTGAGCATTGTCTTTAAGTAGTGATTGAATGTGGTCAGGGATAACTTTCAATGCAGCGCCGAGTACAATTACATCAAAATCTTTACCTATATTTGCAGCCTTTAGTGCGGCTTCATCCATAGCATTAACATGGGTGACTTTGACATTGTCCACACCATTTTCGTGCAAATTTTTCTCTGCAAGTTGTACCAATTCTTCATGAATTTCACAACTTACTACTTCATCTGCATGCAGCGCCAATAAATAGGTTAAATAACCAGTGCCAGTGCCAACTTCAAGCACGCGTTCAGTACCATTAAGAGCAAGGGCTTGTAAGATTTGTGCTTCTTGTAAAGGTGTTAACATTTCTTGGTTGCATGGTAAAGGTACAGAGCCTTCCATATAAGCGAGGCTCGCAACATGGTCAGGCACAAACTTTTCACGGGGCGAATTTACAAGGACATCAATAAGCTTGGGCTCTAAAATTTTACAACAACGAATTTGATATTCGACCATATTACGACGTGCTGAGTGAAGTGTGGCTGCATCCATTGTGTTAAAACCTCCCAAGGTTTGAAATGGGAAGCATGCAGGATGACAGACGATGATTCAAGTTCAACTTTTTACTGGGTCGCAATTTGAACCTGAATGGTTATAATACGTGTTTTGTAAACAAACGGAGGGTATGCATGCTGACTGCCAGTATTGTGATTATTATTGGTCTTATTTTATTGGTATGGAGTGCCGACCGTTTTGTTGAAGGTGCTTCGGGTATTGCGAAAAACTTTAAAGTTTCCCCATTGGTGATTGGTTTAACCATCGTTAGTTTATGCACATCGCTTCCTGAAATGATTGTTGCAGGTATTGCAGCGCTGGAAGGCAATAACAATTTGGGTATTGGTAATGCGATAGGTTCTAATATTGCCAATATTGGTTTGGTTTTAGGAGTCACCGCCTTGGTTGCGCCTTTAGCTATTCAATCGCATATTTTAAAGCGTGAAATCCCAGTGCTGTTTTTAATTATGTTTCTTGCGCTGGTTTTATTTTGGGATGGGGAATTAAGCCAAATTGATGGTGTTATTTTAGGCTGTAGCCTCATTGCTTTTGTATATTGGCTTTATAAAATAGGTATGAAAGAACGCGATGCCGTACTCGAAGCTGAATTTCAAGATGTTATCCCAGAAAATATGGATATGAAAACATCGATTATGTGGTTAATTATTGGTTTAGTGGTATTGATTGTGAGCTCTCGGATGATGGTTTGGGGTGCTGTAGAGATTGCGACCATGCTGGGCGTGAGTGACCTGGTGATTGGTTTAACGATTATCGCTATTGGTACAAGTTTACCCGAGTTGGTAGCATCGATTGCCAGCGTACTTAAGAATGAATCTGAATTGGCAGTCGGTAATATTATTGGATCTAATATATTTAATATCCTTGCTGTGCTGATGATGCCTGCTTTGCTCAGTCCTGGTACGTTTGATGTGGCGATCTTAGAAAGAGATATGCCTATTATGTTTGTGTTTACAGTGCTTTTGTTTGCCATGGCGTATGGCTATAAAAAAGCAGGTCAGATTACCCGTTGGGAAGGTGGGATACTGTTATCAAGTTTTTCGGCGTATTTGTATTTATTGTATATTCAAAGTTAAATGTATTTTTTAATAGATTCTTAATTATTATTGGTTATCCTTTGCCATATGAAAGAGTGGCACGGTAAGTGCTATTTACAAAATGACAAAATGAAGTTCGGGGCCTGTCAATTACCCCCCCCCCCCCCCCCCCAATTGGCAGGCCCCACTTTTTATAAGTTTAAAAGAAGTTTTCATCACCTTTAAGCACCTTGCCCAGTGAACACGACTAGGTTTTCTTTGCTGATAACGTTAACATCGTCTGCATGAACAATATTTTATTAACCACCCTCAATGCACGATATACGCATAGTGCCATTGGTTTGCGCTATCTTTATGCCAATATGCAAGAGTTGATGGTGGATACATCTATCGCAGAGTTTACGATTAATGACAATATTCAGGATGTTGCCGAGAAAATTTTGACACTTCGACCGTCATTGGTTGGTTTGGGTGTGTATATTTGGAATGCGGAACAGTGCGCAGAGCTGGTTGAAACATTAAAAAAGGTCTCACCCGAAACTTTGATTATCTTGGGTGGACCTGAAGTTAGCCACTCGCCATTGCGTGTGAATTTTGATGCTGCAGACTATATTGTCCAAGGTGAGGGTGATTTAGCTTTTTATCAACTTGTTAAAGCTATCAAGAGTGGTTTAGCACCGACTGAGCGTATTATTCAAGCACCATTACCTGATATTTCTGAAATTAAGATGCCGTATGATTATTATACTGATGAGGATGTATCTAACCGGTATATTTATGTGGAAGCATCCAGAGGTTGCCCATTTCAATGTGAGTTTTGTTTATCATCGATGGATGAAAAAGTACGTAATTTTGACATTGATATGTTTTTAGCCGCACTCGAAACATTGTGGCAACGTGGGGCAAGAAATTTTAAGTTTATCGACCGTACTTTTAATTTGAATGTTCATATTGCTTCGCGACTACTGGATTTCTTTTTAAGTAAACCTACGCCATATTTTGTACATTTCGAAGTGATTCCAGACCACTTTCCTGCTGCATTAAAACAACGCATGACCAAGTTTACACCTGCAACATTACAACTTGAAATTGGTATTCAAACGCTGAACTTGGATGTAGCAAAAAATATCCATCGCAACTTAAAAATGAAAAAAATTGAGGAAAACATTGCTTTTCTTGAACATGAAACGTCTGCACATATGCACTTAGACTTGATTGTTGGTTTACCTGGTGAAGGTTTGCAAAGTTTTGGGCGTGGTTTGAACCAGTTGTGGGCTATGAGTGCTTCTGAAATCCAAATTGGCATTTTGAAGAAACTGGCGGGAACCACTTTGCACCGACATGATGATGCGTATGGCATGGTGTATTCGGATAAACCACCTTATGATATTTTAAAAAACAATGTTTTAAGTTTTGAAGATATTCAGCAAATGAAACGTTTCGCACGTTTTTGGAATCTCTATTACAATAGTGGTAACTTTAAGAAAAGTATTGTTTCTTTGTGGTCAGATGGTGATGTATTTCAACATTTTTTTGCATTCTCCTTATGGGTGTATCAACAAACAAACAGCACATGGAAAATATCTTTAGAACGTTTGGCACAACTCTTATATATATATCGTACACAAGTACAACATGCTGCAGAACCTGATGTGGCAGCAATTTTGCTTAAAGATATTATGAAGCTTGAAGGGCGTAAGGTACCAAACTTCCTCAAACCCTTTGCCAAAGGTTTGGATGTACACCGACGTTTGGTTAAAGGTCATAACAAAAGGCAAATGCGGCATTTACCATAAAATAGTTGGGTGTTATAAGGGGCGTGGGGAAGTGGTAGAAAAAAGTGACAAGCATCACAGATTGTGCTACAAGAAGATAATGAAAGAAGATTGTTTCTCGAACCCCTGTTTTGATAAGCATATTGCTTATGTCAATGTGTTGGCGAAAGCCTTGTTGGTTGCCACGGTGCTACTGATGCTTTTCTTTGAAGTATTGTACTTTTTTTATATGCAAGAAAAAGTGCGGGTGATTGATGATTTAACCGCTGAACAATTGTCTTTAAGTATGCAAGACTATACGCAGAATTTGATGATTTATGTGTATACTGTTGGTGCTTTTATTCTTGTGTTATCTTGGTTTATTGCATTCTTTTTTGAGCGTAGAAAACATATGAATGAATACTTGTTTATGTTATCCAATGCTGTGCAATACTCAGGTGAAGCGATTGTTATTGTGGATGTGAGAGGTTTGATTCAGTATGTGAACCCAGCGTTTACGGACTTAATAGGTTATGGGGCAGACGAAGCCATAGGGGTGTCAGCTCTAGATTTATTGCGTAGCCCAACCCAATCCGAAAAACAGCTTCAAGAAATGTTAGATAAGTTACAATGTGGTGAAAGCTGGCAAGGTAAACTGGTGAATAAAAAGAAGAATGGTCGCTTTTTTCCTGTCAGTACATCTGTTTCACCCGTGCGAAACACAAAAGGCGTTGTGACGCATTATGTAGTTTTGCAAAATGATGAAACTTTAACCCAAAAGTTACATGAAAAAGAAATTCAAGAAGCAAAAATGAAGTCACTTGCCACTGCTGTTGGCGGTATAGCGCATGAGTTCAATAATATTTTAACAGGTATTATGGGCAATGCATTTTTGATTAAGTTAAAAGAGCAAGATCAAGACTTAAAAAATAAGCTAGATGTCATTGAAGGATTAGGTGAAAAAGCTGCATCTATGGTGCAACAAATGCTGGTGTATGTCGGTCATGAGCTGCAAGATCATACTCACGTTTATATTAACTTGAATCAACTGGTTGAGGCCAGTGTGGCAGTGTTTAATCAAGAAAACGGTATGCGTTGTAAATTTCAAGCAAGCAAAACTGATGTGCTAATAAAAGCTGATGTGGGGGCACTAAGTGATGCTGTGATGCAAATCTTGCTTAATGCTAAAGATGCTGTTGCGAAGATTTCCGCCCCAGAAGTGATCGTTAATGTTGAAGTGATGCATGCAGATACTGCAATACAATATGAGTCTAATGCTGTTGGGGAATATGCTTGCATACGTATTATGGATAATGGACCTAGGATTCCTGAGGAGATTAAAGAAGCTATTTTTGAACCTTTCTTTACGACCAAAGATGTAGGTCAGGGTACAGGGTTGGGTCTCTCAGCGGTGTACGGTATTGCCAAAGAACACCATGGTTTTGTGACTTTGGATGAGGCATGCATGTCAGGGTGCACCTTCTTGCTATGTTTGCCTATCGTGCAAGAAGGTGATGACACAAGTTTTTTGGGAGACGCGATTTAGCTACGGCGTGACGGTTGTGTATTGCGCCTTTGTGGATTACTTTTCTTTCTTGCATCAGGCTTTCTGCGGCGTTGCTGCTGGGGACGTTGTGGTGCAGGTTCCTCTGCTTCTTTGCTACGTTCAAAACCTTCAATAACAACTTTAGGAATATCCTTTTTGATTAGACGCTCGATGCCTTTAAGCAACTTATCTTCGTCATGACTTACCAAAGACAAGGCTTCACCCGTGTTTCCTGCGCGACCTGTGCGACCAATACGGTGCACATAATCTTCGGCGACATTGGGCAGCTCGTAGTTGACCACATGGGGAAGTTGATCAATGTCCAGACCACGCGCTGCAATATCTGTGGCGACCAAGACGCGAATGTCACCAGCTTTAAAACCAGCCAGTGCTTTGGTGCGTGCGGTTTGGCTTTTGTTGCCATGAATTGCAGAAGCGCCAATACCATCGCTTTCGAGTTGTTTGGTTAAGCGGTTGGCACCATGTTTGGTTTTGGTGAATACCAAGACCTGTTGCCACTCGCCTTCTTTGATAAGTTTAGATAACAAATTACGTTTCTGAGACTTGTTGATGGGGTAAACCACTTGGCTGACTTGGTGTGACGTTTGATTGCGTGCAACTTCCACAAATTGTGGGTGATGCAGGAAACCGCTGGCAAGTTTTTTAATTTCTTCAGAAAAAGTGGCCGAGAAAAGCAGGTTTTGACGTTTTTTCGGCAATATTTTCAATACTTTACGAATATCATGAATGAAACCCATGTCCAGCATGCGGTCAGCTTCATCAAGCACAAAAAACTCAACATGTGTTAAATCTGCTTTACCCTGATTCACCAAGTCCAATAAACGACCTGGTGTGGCGACCAAAATATCAACGCCACGTTTTAATTTAGCAATTTGTGGGTTGATGCCTACGCCACCAAAGACAACGGTTGAGCGCAAAGGAAGGTGTTTGCCGTATACAGTAATGCTTTCGGCTACTTGTGCGGCTAACTCGCGTGTGGGTGTTAAGACCAAGGCGCGAATGATATGGTTTTTACTGCGTTCGGGGTGACTTTTTTGCATCAAATGCAACATAGGCAGTGTAAAACCTGCTGTTTTACCTGTGCCTGTTTGTGCGCCCGCGAGAATATCATGCCCCTGCAATACCACTGGAATAGCCTTGGCTTGTACAGGGGTTGGGGTGGTGTAACCTTGTTCTTTGATGGCGAGAAGTAGTTCGTCCGATAGTCCGAGTTCTTTGAATGGCATGAGTCTTCCTTAGGTATTTTGTGGCACTGTCGCATTGCTTGCCAACTAATCAAGTTTATTATGGTATTTTTTGGGTCAGGTGGTCAGTTTTATTGTTTTCTGTTAGGCTAGGAAAGCTCTGAACAAGTCATGAACGCATATATTGTGTCCAGTGCATCCAAACTCTGCGTTGTGCGTTTGAGCAATAGCCTTGCTATTGCATGCAACACACGCCTGGATTTTGAATGCCCTGAAATACAATCTATTTCATCCAGACTTACTCAGAGCTTCCCTAGGGAAGTGCTGATGAACTCGATGATAGGCATTTATGCACCCGAAATTCACAACACTTGCGTTGGAAGACTTAACAATAGCCTTGTTATTACTCGGATCTTCCGCCTTGGTGTTGCTTATTTTTCATCGCATATTTACCTGTTTAGATTTAATCAGCACTTCCCTAGTGATGCTGTAGAAACGGTGGTCGATTGAGGAGGGTCTGATGAAATTTGAGTCAAAAATGAAATTACTCAAACACAAGCGTACCAAAATTATTGCTACGATTGGCCCTGCTTGTGCTGATGAAGATAGCATTCGCCAAATGATACAAAAGGGTGTGAATGTATTTCGCTTAAATATGTCACATGGTAAACATGCAGAGCATTATGCAAGTTGTCAGATGATTCGTAACATAGCTGTGGAATGTAAAAAACATATTGCTGTACTTGTGGACTTGTGCGGACCCAAAATTCGTACAGGAACATTTAAGAATAATCAAATTCTATTGGTCAAAGGTGATGGTGTGACCATTACCATGCGTGACGTAGAGGGAGAACCCAGCCTTATTCCATCGCAATACAAAGGTTTGGCACATGATGTTGCGCTAGGGCAACGAATATTTTTGGCTGATGGTGTGATGGAGCTTGTGGTAGAAAAGGTGGAAGGTACGGAAGTGTATTGCCGTGTTTTGCAAGGTGGTATGTTGGGGAACCATAAGGGCATCAACTTACCTGATTCTGTGGTTTCTGCACCCTCGATGACTGAAAAAGATTATGATGATGCTATGTTTGCGGTGGGCTTGGGTGTAGATTTTTTAGCCTTGTCTTTTGTCCGCCATGTGGATGATATTCATCTGTTGCGGGCATGGTTAGAGCAGCAGGGCTCAGATATTCGTATTATTGCCAAGATAGAGCGCCCAGAAGCCTTGGAAGGTGCTTGTGCAGTCATTGAAGCTGCTGATGCAATCATGGTAGCGCGCGGTGATTTGGGCGTGGAACTGCCGCCAGAACAAGTGCCGATTAGCCAAGATATGTTGATTAAAGAAGCCAAAAAACAGTGTAAACCTGTGATTGTAGCTACACAGGTCTTGGAATCCATGATTGAACATGCGCGACCCACACGCGCTGAAGCCACGGATATTTTTCATTCTGTGAGCAGTAGTGCCGATGCGATTATGTTGTCGGGTGAAACGGCAGTGGGGAAATATCCTGTTGAATCAGTTGCGATGATGGCGCGGGTGATTATCAATGCTGAGGCATATTTATGGCATCAAGGTGCTTTTTGTTCAGGGACAGGGAAGACTAAATCTCACCAAGCAGCATTACCTTTTGGTAGTGCTGTGGCGCGTTCGACATCCTTATTGTCACGCGACCTGATGGTGCACGGTATTGTGGTATTGTGGTGTTGTCGGAATCAGGCTGGACAACCGTGACTGTAAGCTCAGAGCGCCCTGAATCACCGATATTGGCAGTGACCAGTAGTGAGGAGACATGCCGACGTATGAACTTAATTTGGGGGGTGATTCCTGTGCTTGTTGGGGTAGAGGATATGGGGAACCATGTGGCGTTGGCGAAAAGATTGGTGCAGACATACAACTTGGCAAAAGTGGGTGATCCAATACTCTTGGTACAAGGTTTCCACCGTGATGAAGCCAGCAATTGTCCATCGATTATGGTATTGAAAGTGTAAAGCGGTTATTGTTTTGCCATGGAAGATAGAATTATTCATTTAGAAACTAAAAGTGCCTACCAAGAACACTTGATTCAAGAGTTGAATGAGGTGGTGATAACACAGCAAAATCAAATTGATGCTTTGACCAAGTCATTGAGCCAACTTCGCGATTATATGCAGAATAACGAAGGTCAGCAAAGTTCCCCGGATCAAGAAGCGCCGCCACCACATTATTGAAACTTGTGTAATGTGCATGCTTTTATAGTATGCGGCTGACTTCAAGTTCAGGAGGAAGTCCGTGTCTTCATTAACCCCACTTTCAGGAAATATTATTGAGGAAGCATATACATTTGATGATGTATTGCTTGT
>JAUZQX010000005.1 GCA_030950765.1 Ghiorsea sp. | reverse complement strand
TATATCTTCAAGTGCATGTTTGCTGATGATGGCAACACCGTTGTAGGTTTTCTGCCCTTGAAAAGCGACGTGGTAACCCGCTGCTTCAAGGTCATCCTTATGAAAGTTATCATCGGTTTGTTTGGTTTCTTGCAGAGCAAGAACATCAGGTTGATGTTCTTTTAAATAGTCCAACACATGCGGCAGGCGCACATTGAGTGAATTTACATTCCAGCTTACGATTTTCATGTATAACCTCTTTCCTTAAAGTCACCTATGCTAGGGTCGCTATGAGAGAGTGTAAGGTTTTGTTCATTTCTTTGCCATCAAAGAAACGAACCAAAGAAAATGCCCTTTATAATCTGCTTGTTTCCTTCGTTTGCTTGTAGCAAAAGGGCGCGTGTTACTGTGCTTTATCCTTTTGCTACAAGCAAACGAAGGCGCATCTTAACAAAGGGAGAAACGGGTGACTTAAAACACTTTCCTTCTTAGTGATTCAATAAAATTCTGCGTAACTTCGTGTACTTTACGGTGAAAATAAAGTTTAGTGATGGGATTGTTTAAGCAAAGAAGCAAAGAAAAAACCGTCATGTGTATGGCTAGGCAATAAGCGTTGCGTACTTGATACACCTTTGAACTGATTGACCACAGCTTCGTTTTCTTCCTTATGAATAGAGCAAACAGCATAAACCATTGTGCGACCAACTTTGAGTACACGAAGGGCTTCTTTGAGTAGTGTGGTTTGTAGTATGGCAGCTTGGTTTACATCATCTTGGCTGTGTAAAAACTTGGCATCAGGATGACGGCGCAATGTGCCAGATGCAGAACATGGTGCGTCTAACATGATGGCATCCACGCTATTATCGGCATAAGGCAATGCTGTGGCATCGGCTTGGATGATTTCTACATTAGTGAGTGCCAAGCGCGCCATGTTTTCTTGTAAGCGAGGGATACGTTTGGGGTTCAGCTCAATGGCTGTGACTTTGGCTTTGGGAAATCTCTTGGCAAGAAGTGCCGTTTTGCCACCAGGGGCTGCACAAATATCCAAAATGTATCCTGTTTCATCGGGCAAACTGATGCTCAGTGTTGCCGCTTGTGCAGCTTGGTCCATGACCACAAATACACCTTGCTCATAACCTTGTAGTGCGCTGACTTGGGTATGTGTATCCAACAACACGGCATAGGGGGACAATTCGCCTTCTTTGGTTTGTATGCCCAAACCTTGCGCTTGTTCTACCCATGTCGTACGCCCATCAAATACGGCAATACACAAATCAGGTGTTTCTTTGCATGCCTGCATCATGGTTTGCACAGTATCGGCACCCAAAGCATCACGCCATGATGCATACATCCATTTGGGTAATTCGGCGCGTTGGTGAGGTTTTAATTTTTTTGGTGGTTCACTATTCGATATTTTACGTAGTACCGCATTGATGAAACCAGCATCTTGCGGCATATAAGGTTTAATTGCAGCCACAGTTTCACTCACAGCGGCATGGTCTGGAATACGCATGTGTCTGAGTTGGTATGCGCCCAGTAGTAATGCTATTCGGCTTTTATCATCAGGTTTTTGTTTGATAAAGCGGCTCATATCGGCTTCCAAAGCATAATAATGGCGCAATACACCATAGACTATTTCTCGAAGCAGACCGCCATCACGTGTTTCTAAGTCGTGCTGAGCAAGCATATGTTCCAAGCTTGCTTTGGCTTTATGTTTTTGTACCAAGACAGCGTATAAAATGTTCAAGGCTAACATACGGATGTTGGTGGCATTACTCATGTTTTTTTACCTTGGCTCTGGGATGGGCTTGTTCATAGGTTTGCTGTAACTGGGGCAGGGTGACGTGGGTATAATGCTCGGTGGTGGCAAGGGATGCATGGCCTAAAAACTGTTGAATCGTTCGCAAGTTCGCACCGCCAGTTAACATATCGGTGGCAAAAGAATGGCGCAGTTTGTGTGGTGTAACACTCATGTCTGCCCCTGTTTCTAAGGCTCTATCTTTAAGCATACGTTGCACTGAACGTACACTCAAACGTTTGCCAAATTTATTCAGAAACACGGCATCTTCTTTGGGTAGCAAGTTGGCACGCGCTTGCAACCAATCTTTAATCAAGGCAACAGCAACTTCAGGCAAAGGCACAATGCGTTCTTTGTTGCCTTTACCCAAAACACGAACCTCACCAATGCCTTGTCTAAAGTTTAAAGATAGGTGGTTCATGTTTACTCCAACCACCTCAGATACACGAAGCCCACAGCCATAAAGCAAAGCAAGCAATGCCAACTCACGGCTATCAAACTTGCGATTGGTTGTTTCCAGCAGTGCTTGGGTTTGATGCTGAGGTATGGTTTTGGGTAAACGTTTGCCTAATTTTGGTGCGCGAATGCCAGCTGCTGGGTTTTCAGGGCAGTGTTTGTGGCGCAAGGCAAATACAAAGATGCTTTTTACGGCGGATAAACGTCGGGCTAGGGTGGCAGGCGCTAAACCTTGGCTGTGTCCTAAAACGAGCCAATCTTGGATATGTTCGCGTGATATTTGATGAATATACATCTGGTCTTGCGTCTGTTGCATATAAAAATCAACAAAACGCTGCAGATCACGTTTATAGTTGGACACCGTATGTTTTGATGCAAGGCGCACCTGTTGCAGCTCTGTCAAAAAAAGGTGAGTAAGTTCAGTGAATAACAGTGTCTAACCCTTAATTTCTGCACATTCTAAGCGGTTGCCAGCCAATGCTTTGGCAACATACATGGCTTTGTCTGCAGCTTTAACCAAATCATTGAGCTTCATATCATCTGAAGCACTGGAAAAAGCCAAACCTATGCTTACGCTTAAGGTTTCGCCGTGGCAGGTGAGTTGGCTGATGTCGGCGCGTATTTTTTCGCCAATTTGTTTGGCTTTGTTCGTATCACAACTGGGTAATAACAATACAAACTCATCACCACCCATACGAATAATAGGATCTTGTGCGCGTACATACTGGCGCATGGTGTTACACAGTTCATTGAGTGCATCATCGCCCGCAGCATGACCAAGGCGGTCGTTCAAACCTTTGAAGTCATCCATATCAAAATACATGGCAGCGACCATCACATCTTTACCAAACCAACTGGATAATGGTTGATGGCTGTATGGTTGTAAGAAACGGCGATTATGGGTGTTGGTTAAAGCGTCGGTAATGGCAAGCCTTGCTAAACGCTGGTGGGAAATGGCATGTTCTAAACTTAAGCTAATCACTTGTGCCAAGTGTGCTAAGAAGTCGGTGCTTTGTTCGGGTTTGAAACGATCTTTGTCGTTAGACCCCAAGCCAATCACACCAAATGGTTTTTCTTTGGAGCCAAGGCGCAATAAAGCGAGGGAACCCAAGTCGTTGTCGCGTTCTTGCAACCAAGGAAAGCTTCCCTTGTCTAACTGTAGCAGCCAAACATGGCGGCGGGTGATGCCCATGCTTTTGATTTCGCCAGCTTCCAACCAAACCAAATCTTGCTCGGATAACGCGTTCATTTGGGTTGCGCCGATAATACTGTCCCTATCCAGCCAAATACGCACCATATCTAAAGAAAACTGAGTTCTCATCTCGCGTAAAAGGGTAAAACACATGTCTTCTGGGTCGCCTGCAGCCAAAACACTGGCCTCAAGGGCAAAAAGACGGGAAAAGAGCTGGTCATTTTCACGCAATCGCTCCATCATGGTGGATACATAATCGCGTAACTGTGCATTTTCTTTAGCCAGAGCCTGCGTGCGACGTTCATTGAAATCGAGCGTCTTTTCTGTTGCGATATTGGCATCCTTTTTAGCCATGGTTTATAAGCTCTCCTCAATCAGGATTTTCCAAGTTTGATTGGCATTATCACGTGCCAAGTATAAACGTTTATTGCCTATATCGCTGTAATTGCTGGATCGGTATTTTTGGCTAAACTCAACCATGACAATTTCACCTTCTTGCCAAGTGTTTGGGTCATGAATGATATTGATGTCGTTAAGCTGTACTTCAATAAAGGACTTGCGCGCATTGACCCGTTTTTTATAAGACCTCCAGCGTTTAAGGTTGTATTTTCCAGAGCGAAACTTTTCATGGTAATGCGATAAATAAGCATCACTATCTAAGGATTCCCAGTCTTGAATCCATGTTTTAATGCTGCTTTGTACGGAGGTTAATAAAACTTGTTGTTTTTCCGTGTCACCAAAGGAGAAGTTATTGCCAATAAGCACCAAGCTTTGTTTGGGGGTGACATACGCTTCCATTTTTTTCAAGTTGGGGTTGGGTAGGGCAAAACAACCGCGTGTATCTTGGGGTGGGCGGCGTAGTTTGTTTTCAGGATAGCCGTGCATCCAAATGCCATCGCCTGTTTTCCCATGGTAGCGGTCTAACATATTGGGGTAATCAATGGGGAATACCACAGGGCCATATTTGGCACGCAGTGCAGGGTCGTGGCGTACAGCTGTGAAACGATAAATACCATTGGGGGTACGCGCATCACCACGTGTTTTTTTATCACCGCCTTTGGCACCTGTAACAATATATTCGTCAGCAACGCGTTGAAACTCACCTTGAGTATTACGCTGATACACAAACATACGTGAGCGAGATTTATCCACGATAAAGATACTCTGGATGTTATTGTTGGTTTTTAAAATATCAAAAGGAAAACCTTCCGTGCCATCAACTTTATCGGCAAATGCTTGTAAACGGACGGTGGCTTCGCTTAAATCATCACTCAAATCGATAGCGGCAAATTGTTGCGTGGATAGTTTACTATGTTTGGCATAATCACCAGCAGAAGACACGGCTTTTAACGCAGCGCGGCGGTGCGCTTCGGCTTTGAGTAAACTGGCGAGAGGGTCATTTTGTGCGTTGGAGGAACTGAGTATTTGCAGTGCTTTTTCAGGGTCGTTTTGTTTTAGGGCTAGGGCAGCACCTAGAATGCCACGTTCTTGTGCGCTGATGTCTTCTTGCTCAGAATTTCCCAAGGATTGCCACATTTTTTGGGTAAGGCTTGTGTCGTTAGGCAGGTCTGTAGCCCATGTTACACTGCTGTAACATAAAGCAAAGAAAAGGGTGAACCATAATTTCATTGGACAGAAGCCTCGGCAAGAATACGCCAACCTTGCGGGGTATATTTGAAAGTGATTTTTTTAAAGTCTTTACCATTATAAGTATTGGAGTGAAAACGTTGCAAAAGTTTAACTGTTGCGATGTCACGACCCTGCATATTCACTTCAACTTGTTCAAACTCAATACGAATAAATGATTTGTTGCTAATCACTCGCTTTTTATACGTTTTCCAAGCATCAAGTGAGTTAAAGCGGGCATCGGGTTGATAATCATCAGTGTAGGCAGAAAAATATGCATCCAAATTTTGTGAGGACCAAGCTTCGCGCCAAGCTTCAAGCGCATCCAGGACCCCTGTAATGGATTGATCTGCAATCGCGGGCATGGCAGGGGGGGGGCTTTGTGCAGCTTTTCTTTGAACAGCTACAATAGGTGTAAGAATATGGGTTTGTGCTGCTTTCTTTTCCGTGTGTTGCGGCGTGTTTTGTTCTGTTGTTGGGGTGCCGCTTGATGGTTGACTTGAAACATCGTCAGGCATGGGGTTGCGCACTTGAATCAAGCGAGCATAACGTTGTTCAATCACAGGGTTGGGTGATGTTTTAAGGGTGTTGCGGTAATGTTGTAATGCCAATTTGATGTATAAGTCTGCAAGGTTTTCTTCCGCGATGGTGTAGCTAGGGCGTTTTTCTAAGGCGACTTCAAGCTCTTTAACGGCAGCTTTGGTATCACCTAGATTGTTATAAACAGCAGCAAGGTTGTTGTGCGGCTCGGCTAGGTCTGGGCGCAAGCTGATAACTTTGCGAAAGGCTTCAATGGCTTGATGGAACTGCTGTTGATGCACATGGGCAACACCAAATAAAAACCATGCTTCATAGTTGTTGGCATCATTTTTCACCAGGGTGCGTAGTTGTTCAATTGCATCTGTGTAGCGCGCTTGTTTGAGGTCTGCTTTGGCTTGTGTGACATCGTATGCCAAGGCAGGGCTGCTAAACATCAATAAGGTGATGAGCATGCTTGTGTATATGTTTTTCATGTTTTACTTCCACTTTTTTGGTATATCTCAAAGGTATAAGAGTATATATTTTTTTCGTCAGGCTCATGTTTTTCGCTGAAGTTTTGTTGCCATTGTTTCATGTCTAACTCGGGAAACCAGGCATCACCTTTAAACGCATGGTCAATTTGGGTGCAATATAGTTTGTCAGCGTAGGGCGCGGCGAGTTTATATATTTCAGCACCACCCATCACCATGAGCTCATCATTTTGAAACATTTTAACGGCATCATCCAAGCTGTGTACCACTTCACAGCCATTGATGCTTAAATCTTTTTGGCGGGACAAAACAATATTGCGCCGTTTCGGAAGTGGTTTACCGATGGATTCAAAGGTTTTTCGACCCATCAATACAGCCTTGCCCAATGTATGTTTGCGAAACCACGCCATATCCGCGGGCACATCGGAGATAGACCACGGCATCTGATTGTTTGCACCAATCAGGCGGTTGTTATCCATTGCCCAAATTAAAGAAATCATTGTTGTACCGCTATCGCATTCGCTTTCATAAGAAGCGCAATTTAACAGAAATCCTTTAAAAACATAGTGTCTTAGCGCGCAAAATCAGGCGGTGAAGCATCTTAATGCATTTAAATAAAATTAAGTATTGCGACAAAAGTATGTAAAAGTTACGTTGTGCCAAGAAATAAACCATTGATATATAAGTACAATTTATAAGCATAAACTGAGGAGTAAACATGAAGATTAAAGCAGCAGTAGCTTGGGCAGCCAATCAACCACTTTCCATTGAAGAAATTGATTTGGAAGGTCCGAAAAAAGGCGAAGTCTTAGTCAAAATGGTTGCAACAGGTGTTTGCCATACGGATGCGTTCACGCTTTCTGGCGAAGATGCAGAAGGCATATTTCCCGTGGTGTTGGGGCATGAAGGCGGCGGTATTGTTGAAGAAGTTGGTGAAGGTGTGACCACGCTAAAAAAAGGCGACCATGTGATTCCTTTATACATCCCTGAATGTGGCGAATGCGAATATTGCACATCTGGAAAAACAAACTTATGCCAACGGGTTCGAGAAACCCAAGGCAAAGGTTTGATGCCTGATGGCACATCGCGCTTATCCAAAGATGGCAAACCTATTTTTCATTATATGGGCACATCAACATTTGCTGAATATGCTGTGATTGCTGAAATTTCCTTGGCAAAAATTAACCCAGAAGCTGACCTTGGCAAAGTATGTTTGCTTGGCTGCGGTGTCACCACAGGCATTGGTGCGGTGCTGAATACAGCGAAGGTTGAAGCAGGGGCTACGGTTGCTGTGTTTGGCTTGGGTGGCATTGGATTGTCATGTATTCAAGGTGCAAAAATGGCAAATGCAGGGCGCATTATCGCCATTGATTTAAACGAAGATAAATTTGATATGGCGAAGAAGTTTGGCGCAACAGATTTCATCAATCCCAAAGATGTTGAAGGTTCATTGCAAGATTATATTGTAAACTTAACCAATGGTGGCGTGGATTATTCATTTGAATGCGTGGGTAACACAGATTTGATGCGTACTGCCCTTGAATGTTGCCATAAAGGTTGGGGCGAATCGGTGGTGATTGGTGTGGCTGCGTCAGGTGCTGAAATTTCGACACGTCCATTCCAGTTGGTAACAGGTCGCGTGTGGCGCGGCAGCGCATTTGGTGGTGTGAAAGGTAGAACGGAATTGCCAGGGTATGTGGATAAATATATGTCGGGCGACATCAATTTGGATGACTTGGTCACTTTCAATATGCCGCTTGAAGACATCAATAAAGCTTTTGACTACATGCACGAAGGCAAAAGCATTCGCACCGTGATTGATTTTTAAGGTTAAGTAGATGATAAAACGCATAAAATCACACAAATGTTTTGATGGGTCTGTTCATTTTTATGAACATGACTCACAAGTGACCCAAACAACCATGAAATTCTCGGTTTTTTTGCCGCATGAAGACAAACCCGCAGATGGTTGTCTGATTTGGTTGTCGGGTTTAACGTGTAATGAAGAAAACTTTATCACCAAAGCAGGTGCAATCCCGCACTTGGCTGAGAAAAATATCATGGTGATTTGCCCCGACACGTCACCACGCGGTTTGGATTTGCCGCATGAGCATGATGATTGGGATTTTGGTTCGGGTGCAGGGTTTTACCTCACGGCGCAAACAGATGGCTACAGCGAACACTACAATATGTATGATTATATCAATGAAGAAATCTATCATATTGTGTTGAATGATTTTGCGGTGGATGCCAAAAAAATTTCAATTTGTGGGCATTCCATGGGTGGGCATGGTGCCTTGGTGATTGGGCTAAAAAACGCCGATAAATACAAGCGTATTTCTGCATTTTCACCCATTGTTCACCCCACGCAATGCCCTTGGGGTCAAAAGGCATTTAAGGGTTATTTGGGTGATGATAAAACTCAGTGGAAGGCATGGGATGCAACCGAATTAATCAAAGCAGGGCATCAACATTCGGCAAGCATTTTAATCGACCAAGGTTTAGCCGATGACTTTTTT
>JAUZQX010000049.1 GCA_030950765.1 Ghiorsea sp. | reverse complement strand
AATAATAATGGTTAAAACTGTGTATAACCCATAAAACAACCAAGCTTGTAAGTATTTCATTGTTCACCTTCTAAAATAAATTGTGTGGCATCTGCCAAATTGGCAAACATCTGAATGTTGGGCATCAGTTGTTTTGATTTTTCAAAAATCATATCCGCATCACCATAACCACTGCTTACCAAAAGTGCATCAATGCCAGCCGCATAAGCAGCCTGTACATCTCGGTAGGAATCACCAACCATGATAGCTGTGTTTTTATCCTGAATATTTAAGGCTTGAAATGTATCCAACAACATACCCGGCAAAGGTTTGCGACAAACACAACCATCATCAGGACCATGCGGGCACACTGCAATATAATCAAAACTTCCACCTGCCTTCTCTGTGGCGGCAACCATTTTGGTTTGAATAGCATCAAACATTGCCTGATTTATCATGCCCCGCCCAATTGCCGACTGATTACTACACACTGTAACCTGCAAACCTGCTTGTTTAAGCTTGGCAATGGCTTCAAGGCTACCTGGAATGGGCAACCACTGTTCAGGGTTTAAAATGTAATCTGGGGAGTCAAAGTTAATCACACCGTCGCGGTCGAGCAACACAGTTGTTAAATGTTTCATGCCTGCAAGCTTACGCAAGAAGTTATAAACTTAAAGTGAAGCAAACCTCTAACGCAGTTGTTGAACACGATGACCTGTAATTTTGAATATCTTGGATGCTTGGCTGCTGCCTTGGTGGTGATGCGATAACACGCATGATAAGTGCCGCTTCAAACGGTAACGATGTTGGCAATGCAGAGGTATTCTTTCCTTAGCTTTGCGGTTAAAACTACTCGAAAGTAGCAAACCACCACATGCTTTCGCCAATTGCCTCGTTTGTTTATCGCTATCCACACGCACAGCGATATATCCACTTTGGTAACATGCAGGATTTAAATGTTTATTCGCCTTAAATACCAACGTCACTGCACCTGGCCATACATCTTTCGCCAATTTGCGTAGTGTAGGTGTGATATACACAGCCTGTTTCAAAGCCAAATCCACAGAGCTTGCAAGCAACAGAAATGGCGCTTGGCGTTGCTTAAAGCTTTGCGCCTTTCGCACCCCCTTATTACACCGAACATCCGCTGCAATACCAGCCAGTGTTGATGTTTGATGCGCAATCAACCCACCTTGCCTTAAAGCTTTCGCCGCAAGGCGGGTCTGGTATGTCATCATGCGTGAATTAATCGTCTGCTAAAATAGCTTCAGCTTGTTTAGCGCGATCAAAGCGAAGTTTATGCGCTAAGTCTTCATCATTTTGTGCCAACATCTGCACAGCCAAAAGCCCTGCATTTTTTGAGCCATTGATGCCCACAGTTGCCACAGGCATACCTGGTGGCATCATCACAGTTGAAAGCAACGCATCTTCACCATTTAAAGCTCCCGATGCAATCGGCACACCAATCACAGGTTTCACTGTTTTCGAGCAAACCACACCCGCCAAATGTGCTGCCATGCCTGCCGCACAAATAAAGACTTGGCAGCCCGCTTCTTCTGCTTCTTTAATCGCTTCAACTGTGGCTTCAGGTGTACGATGCGCTGAGCGCACCAATGTTTTATATGCCACACCAAACTCTTCAAACACCGCTTCGGTTTTTTTCATCACAGGCATATCATTTTTGCTGCCCATCAAAATCAATACTTTAATATTATCCACAACTCACCTCATGTTCACATATTCAAAGCAGCGCAGCATACCCATATTTAAGCATACAGGCAAAATACGCTATTTTTTATTTGTCATATAAAGACTTAAGCTGACTGGCTTGCCTTTGATGTGTTGATTGCGCTATTTTCAAATCATCTAATGCCTGCATCAAACCTTCACATGACCAATTCGATTCTTCCTTTGCCGCATAACGTGCCGCCTGCAATGCTTGCAACATACTATCCAAAGCATCCGACTTACCTTTAAGCTGCAGCAGTGATTGTATACTTTGATCCTGATAAAAAGCAGCACCCCACTTGGGTAAGATGTCTAAAACCTGTTGGGTATCACCCATTTTACAAGCAACATTCAATTGTTTTTCAACAGCCTTTAGTTTCTGAGCACCATCACCCTTGTCTTGTTGCCGCATCACATCTTTGTTAGATCTTCTCCACCATAAAAACAACGTGAACAACCACAATGCCGCAAAAACAAGGGCAAACCATTTCCAAAATAACCCTTGGTTTTGTTGCTTTGCCTGCTCAGTTGCCTGCTCAGTTGTCGGTTCAGCCTGTGGCTTCACTGTTTGGGTTTGACTCTGTTGCGATGTTACCGAAGACGTGATAGCTGGTATCTGGCTAACACTGCCTTGTGCAGTAGGCAGCACCTCAATCTCTCTTGCTGCAATAACAGCCGATTGCACTTTTTTGGTTTCTGTATTCCACCATGTCACGCGAATCTCTGGCAAACGCAAAGTGCCAGCATGCGTTGGAATCATTGCCACTTTTTCACGGCGTACCCCCACCAAACCTTGGCTATTTTTTCCTTGTGATAATTCAGGCTGGTCGGGATACAACTTAAACCCAGTCACATCTATTCCTTGCAATAAAGACGGTAATTGTGCTGATGTTAACCCTTGCGCCCTTAGCTCAATGGTGCGGGTAAATGGCTCACCCACCTTATATTCAGGCAAAGTCCCATCGGGTAAAATCTCTTCCAATTCCACAGCTTGTGCTGGCATCCAAAGCTGATGTTTATCCCAACTCGCAGGTTTGGGCAGCACATGTAATGTCATGGGTTTACTACGTACTCGCTTAGCACGCCCTTGGGTGAACATGCTGCGGCTATCGCTAATCACGCCATCGAAACGTATTGCAGGAATAGTGAGTTCACCACTATGCTGCGGGAAAATGGCATATTTGCGCTCACTCACAATGACCCTGCGTCCACTCACCACTGCTTCATAATTCTTATCCTCGCCCAAGCGCTCCACGACTGCACCTTGAATATCAGGCTCGGATAATTCGGCTTGGCTAAGGTTAACGCTGCGTATCAGTTTAATGGTCAACACCACTTGTGCTTGTACATACACTTGCGTCTTATCCAACTCGGCTTCTAACCATATATCGCGCACCTTATCTGTGCTTTGGTTTTGCTGACTGTTATCCAACACGCGTAACATCAAGGCTTGGGTCTTTTCATTACCTACCGCAATGGCAGGCACTTGAATCATACCATCTTGTTTGGGCATCAGATTGTAATCCCATGTTTTACTGCGACTAATACTGCCGTTAATCATACTGAAATTACTGCTCTGGCTTTGGCTCAAAATATCAAAAACATCACGCAGCACGGCTACATTTGGCTCTCCATCCACATCACCCTTGGCTGTCACTGTAAGCCGAACCGACTCACCATATGGCACAATAGATTGATTTAAGCTTGCACTTACTTCTGCCACTGCCATATGGGGCAATAACAATAAAAATATTAAACCAGCAAGCCACTTTACCATTCTTCACCTCTTGGCGGCACTTGCCCAGCCTGCCGCTGATATTGATATAAAAATTTACGCCGCAATAAACCAGATGGGTCGTCAGGTACGCGCCTTAGCTGCTGCTCAAACATCTGCTGTGCTTCTGTTTTTTCCAAGTCATTAGACTCCTGATTTATCATACCTTGCTTATCTTTCACCTCTTTAACCGCTTGTTCTGGCTGAGCTTGCCCTCCTGGTTGCTGCTCACTTTGTTTGCTTTTACGCTGATCCTGCTGCTGGTTGTTTTGCTGGTCATCCTTACCTTGTGGCGACTGTTGCCCAGCTTGCTTCTGGTCTTCACCCGATTGACGCTGCTGCCCTTGACCTTGCTTACCTTGTTGCTCTTTATTTTGACCTTGTTCACCTTGATTCTGCTTTTGTTTATCTTGCCCCTGTTGGTTTTCCCCTTCTTTACCCTGCTTTTGTTTATTTTTGTCCTGTTGCTGCTGTTTTAAATCCTGTACCAGTTTCTTGTTCGCCAGCGCATCGGCATGATCAGACTGCATGGCCAAAGCTTTATCGTAGGCTTCAATCGCCTCATCCAATTTACCTAGTTTTGCCAAAGTATTACCCTGATTATACCAATCATCCGCATCAGGGTGTTCAAGCTTGGCAAAAGCATCCATAGCTGCCTGATAATCTTGGTTACGGTAGGCAGCAGCAGCTTTCCAACGCGGATCTTCAAAGACATCTTGTGCGTGCTGATAATCCTTTTGCTGCATCAACACTTCGCCTTGCTTATCAGCTGATTGCCATAAATCCTGCCAAACCCCAGCTTCACTGGGCGCAGGCTGCAAGGTTAACATCAATACAATAACCAATACCCCCCTGCGAAATAGCGGCAGCAGCAAAAGCAGCGCCAAAAGCAGCAACCAATAACCCTCTTCCTGCCATGTATCATGGGTGATGGATGTAGATTGCTGTTGTTTTTGCCACATATCTTGCACAGGTGAATCCAGCAAACCTGCAATATCCGAATCATCCACACTCAAACGGTGATAAAAACCTTGCCCCAACAGTGCTAACTTGCGCAACTTATCTTCATTCAATTTGGCAATCACAATGTTGCCCTGACTGTCCGTGACAAACCCACCTCTAACCTTGGGAATTGGCGCACCATCAACTGTACCCACACCAATCACCGATAGACTATGCCCTGCCTTGATTACCTTTTGCACCATAACTTTAGAATAATCATCCGAGTCGGTCAGCAGTAATATCTGACCGTGCGGCACGGATGCTTGCTGCAACAATTCCAAGGCTTTACTTAAACCTGCATCCAAATTGCCACCTTGCACAGGCATAATATCCGTGGTCAGCCCTTGAAGCTGGGATAAAATCGTGTCGCTGTCATCGGTAAGCGGGGTCACCACAAATGCCGAGCCTGCAAACACCAAAAGTGCCGATTGCCCTTGCTCGCGCATGTGCAATAAATCCATCAATTTCTGCTTGGCTCGCGTTAAACGACTGGGTTTTATATCCGCTGCATCCATGGATTTGGACAAATCCAAAGCTACCACCAATGCCGACTGGTCGGCATATACAGGTTGGGGTAATTTTTTCCATACAGGCCCTGCCATGGCAATCACCATCAGCACGGCAGCAACCGTGGTCAGCCACCACAAAGTAAGCGAAGCCGCGCTACTTTGCCCAACCTTCAAATAAGCCAACAATTCAGGTGCCACCACTTTTTGCCAAGCCGATAAACCACCGCTATTTTTTCTACCCTGATAGGCTAACCAAAAAATAAACAGTAATACCCACAACATCCACGGGCGCAGGAAATGAAAATGTTGCCATGTTTGCGATAATTCCATCATGTCCACCTCGCTCGCCACCACAATAATAACATCAACAAGGCAAAACTTACCGTCAATGGGTACACAAACAGCGCACGCACAGGGCGAAATTTTTCAGCATCGCGCTTCACAGGCTCCAGTTTGTCAATTACAGCATAAATTTGTGCCAACTCTTGGGTATCATGAGCTCGGAAATAACGTCCCCCCGTACTTTCGGCAATGTGTTTGAGCATGGTCTCATCCAAATCTGCAGAACGATTAATCACCTGCGAACCAAAAAAGGACGATACCCGCATCGCCGATGCACCACTGCCAACAGTGTGAATACGCAAACCGATTTCCTTAGCCAATGCCACAGCTTCTTCGGGCTTAAGTGCGCCTGCTGTGTTCTCTCCATCGGTGAGTAGAATCAACACCAAATCATTCGCATTTTTTACATCTTTCAAGCGTTTGACCGCCAAACCAATGGCATCACCAATGGCTGTCTTCTTACCCGCCAAGCCAATCACCGCTTCGCTTAAAAATTGATTTACGGTTTTACGGTCGAATGTAAGTGGCGCTTGCAAATATGCTTGCGAGCCAAATAAAATCAGACCGATACGATCGCCTTCTCGTTGCTTGATAAAGTCGCTGGCAATCACTTTGGTGGCGGTCAACCTATCCACACGCCTACCGCTCAATTCGAAATCCTGCTCTTGCATACTTCCCGATAAATCAATCGCCAACATCAAATCTCGGCCACTTCGTGCCACATC
>JAUZQX010000048.1 GCA_030950765.1 Ghiorsea sp. | reverse complement strand
AAAAGAAACAGCCCTTGCCAAAGAGCGTATTTGGGTATCGGCTGCTATTCACAATCGATTAAGAAAAAACATGCGTTTACAAATGGACCCTACAGTGATTTATGGCATGTATCGCAGCCAAGGGTCATTTGATGGCAATATCAGACGCAAAGACTTAAGAGCTGACACCCCTTGGAATACCTACACACGCAGCGGTTTACCGCCTACACCAATCTGTAACCCTGGTGCTGAAAGTTTACGCGCAGCGGCATACCCCGCCAATGTGGATTATTTATATTTTGTCGCCGATGGCACAGGTGGCCACGCCTTTGCTTCAACGCTAGAGCAACACAATGCCAATGTACGCAAGTGGGTTCGTATTGAGCGTAAATTACATAAAAACTAAAGAGCCAATTGCAAAGCTCTGGGTGGATGAGCAGCAATCCCACGTTGAGTCTGTTTTTTTGGGGTGGAATGAAATGCATGGTGGTTCCATGGACCGAAATTCCAGCTCGGAAACAGACCAACGTAGAGTTTCCTCAAAAGGTCTAGCAGGTAATGATATACCACAGAGAACGTAGAGAAACAGTTTCATTCTATTTTCAAATTTGGAAGTGTGGCTTTATGCTCGCCTTAGTTTTGATCGGTGGAAGAGATTTTCCAGAAAGTAATCTAAAAACAGACATGTGGGCTTTAGAGAGGCGAGGCTAAAGCCTCACTTCCATGGTAAAAAGACCATTTATTGGTCACTTTACCATGTTTCTTAGTGCATTTGTGGTAAAAAATGTTCCGTTCGCGTATTTCATACTTTTTAAGTAAAATCTAATTGGCTCTAACGACCTAATCTTTTTCGGGAAGTCCCGTAAATTCAATATAAATATGTTTGGCTTCTTTGGATTCTTTACTCACCGCTTCTTCCAACGATGCCCGAACATTATCCAGCCTATGCATAAAACGAATGGCTTGCTCTACTTCTTCTTCAGTCATATCGGCAAATAACTCTTCTTCTCTAAGCTCCAGTTCTGCCATCAAAATACTTGCTTCAGGTGAGAGAACAATGCTGCGGATATGGCGCACATTTTGTACGCGCTCATCAGCAGTCCAAGCCTTTAAGGCCACTTGATTAATTTCTTCATCAGACACATTGAGTAAATATTTTTTATTGGTTGCTGCCAGAAATATTGCCAATAAACCCATCAACACAGCAATAGCCATGGCTGCCGCCACATCAAAAATAGCAGAACCTGTATATGCAGCCAAACTCATGCCCACGAGAGCGAAGGTTAAACCCAGCACTGCCACAGTATCTTCAATTAGAACGGCCAAGGTTGTAGGGTCTCGCGTTTCTTTCACATATTGCATAAAACCCATGTTTTCAGCTTTACGTTGACGTGTAAACTCTACAAATGCCACATAAAATGAATAACCTTCAACCACAAAAGCAAAACCAATAATACCAAAGGCAAGCCAACTCATTTCAGGCACATGCCCTGATTCAAGCTGGCCAATAGCGTGCATCATGGTGTAAATACAGCCTAAAAAGAAAATAGTAATCGCGGATACCAAGTTCCAAAAATAACGTTCTTGCCCATAACCAAAATGATATTTGCCATCAGCAACACGCTGGGAGCGTTTTAAACCCAAATATAATAAACATTGATTGGCAGTGTCTGCCAGTGAATGTATCGCTTCAGCAAGCAAAGCACTGGAGCCTGAAAAAGCAAAACCAACAAACTTGGCAACAGTCACTGAGGCATTGGCAACAATTGCCGTCACTACCGCTTTGGTCGAACCATTTTCACCATGTGACATTTATCAAACTCCGTTTACACTTGCCTGATGTGGACATACCAACACCAACAATTCATTGTACATCAACTACCCGTACTTCGGGACAACTATATTTATATTATCCAAGACCGCCACAGTCCTGTGGTCTGTGTTGTCGATCCAGCACTGGCAGAACCTGTGATTGAGGCTTGTTCACAGTTAAACATCACCCCCACTCACATTCTTAATACCCATCATCACTGGGATCATACCGATGGCAACCAAAAATTGGTGCAAACTTACCAGTGTGAGGTTGTTGCCAATCAAGATGATGCTTCGCGTATTCCGTATATCAGCCAGCCAATTGCGGCAAACAATGCATTTACGCTGGGTCACTTAAACATACAGAATATAGAGGTATATGGCCATACATTGGGGCATATTGCTTTTATCATCGATGATGCCTTGTTTTGCGGGGATACATTATTTGGCGCAGGCTGCGGTAGGTTGTTTGAAGGTAGTTTTGCACAAATGTGGGTAAGTTTACAAAAACTTGCAGCATTGGATAATCATACCAAGGTCTATTGTGCGCATGAATACACTCTGGTGAACTTACAATTCGCCCAAGGCATAGACCCTGACAATGCTCAGCTTCAACAACGTATATTGGACGACAAACAAAAACGCCGTAAAAAACAACCGACGATTCCCTCAAATATAGGTTTAGAAAAACAAACCAACCCCTTTTTACGTCCACTAGACCATACATTCTGCGAAAAATACAGCCAAAAGCACCAAAATAGTGGTACTAACCCTCTAGAAGTCTTCTCTGCCATCCGTGAGGCACGCAACAGCTTCTAACCCGCAGTATTTCATGTATGTAATGCAGGTTAAATCTGTGCCTGTAACTCAGGACCGATATCATTAACAAACTGTAAATACTGTTCTTTTAATTTCTCACCTTTCACATCAGAAGAGCTCAGTAAACCATAATTAAAGCGCATTTTTACCCAAACCGTTCGTTTACTATTGTTATAAGGCATAACCTCATATTTATCTGCAAAATTAGGGAAGTTTGTATCAATATATGTTTCAAGCTTATCTATCACATCTTCAATATTATGCCCTTTTCCTGCAGTTTTAATCAAAGATAATTCCATATATGTTTTATAGTTACTGATGATATATGCCACGCCTTTATATTTAAATTTCCACTGTCCATCAGCAAACTGTGCCTCATATTGGGGCAAACCTTCTAAACCATCATTCATCAGTGCCATAAAGTCCCTAGCGGACAATGTTTTCACAGCTTGTGTTACCACATCTGCTGTATATTTTCGCTGAATTTTAAGCAAACTTGGATAAACAGCTTCAACATAAGCAATAAATTTCTCATGGTAACTGCGAATATCCTCACCTGATGGCTCTTTGTTTAAGGGGTATGCCAACACAATCATGGTTACACCTTGCTTGTTTGGATGAACCAATACTTTTACCGACTTTGCACCCTTAGGCAGCCTTGCAGCAGAACGTTTTTTCAAATCCGCATGCATTTTTTCTTGCTTGTATTCTGATAACTGCCCTGTGTGTAGCCAAATGCGTTCTTCAAAATAACGACCATAATTTACTGTTTCCACATCAACATCGCCAACTGTCCATTGCCAATGACCCAGCTTGGAGTCTTTACGACGCAATTGATTTGCCTTGCTAAAACCATGACCAACCACTTCGACAAAGACTTGTGTATCAACAATTGCTGCGTAATCTTTATTTAACACACGCTCAAAATAATCAGCCAAGGTTTTTTGATTGGCACTATCAATTTCATAATACAAGTCTGCAGTTTCTTCTCGTAAATCTTTCAACAGGCTTTTCACTTCATCCAAACTTTTACCAGCAACACTAACACTTCCTTTGAAGTTCATGCGCTTGCCATCATAAGTTACTTTACCCTTAAACCCCGATAAATCGGACATCATGGCATCATAATCTTGTAGGTCTTCGATTTGACTGGTGGCATCACTATCATGAAGCACCACGTCCGCTATGCGAGCATCCACATCCGGCATACTTTGCTCAATATGCATACGACTACCTGCATATTTTAGTGTCGTTGGAATACCAATTTCATGGCTTTTTTCATCTTCTTTATCAGCCGTTTCAGCTAAAAACTTCATATGCCATCGGTTGTTGTAACCATCATCTTCTTTGACATCAACAATATGTTTTTCATCGGCGGTGATGATGGCTTCATACACTTCAGCCGTTGTAAAAGCATGCGCCTGCACCGACCAAAGACCAAGCACCATCCACAAAGTCACACGAAAGAAATTTGAAAGTTTTAACATTATCACACCTTATTTATCATCATTTGAATCAAGCATAGCCTAGATTGTGCGTTCTTTAAACCCATTATGTACAACTTAAGCTAAATAACGCTGGTGGTTTCTTTTTTTCAAGGCGAGCAAGTGTCAACTGACCACCCCACACACAGCCCGTATCCAAACCTAAAACATACGGGTGCCCTGCAACCAAACCCTTGGCTGCCCAATGCCCAAACACAACCCGTGTTTTCTTTTTCCCATCTTTTTTCCACTTGGCATTCTTATGTTCAAACCATGGCTGAACATGTTTATCTTTTGCAGCAGACGTTTTTTGCTGCCAATCAAACAACCCTAAATCGCTACAAAACCGAGTTCGCGTAAACACTGCCGTATTAAAGAATAATCGCACATGTTTATCTTCAGGATCTTGCGTTGCAAAACCTTTATTTTGTAAGGCTTTACAAAAGCTTCCCCAATCATCCGATTGCAGTATTTCTTCAACATTCCTTGCCCGTTTTTTGGCTTTCTTTAAGCTCCACAACGGACTAAGCCCTGCATGAACCATACTCCAGCCCAAACCTTTATCATGGTGCAATAAGGGTTTATGTCGCAGCCAATCAATCAAGGCTTCACCATCCTTAGCTTTGAGCACCACATCCAATGTATCCCCCGAAAAAGATTTTCCACCTGCATAATACGCCAATAATTGAATGTCGTGATTTCCCAGCACACATACGCATGCATCACCCAAGCTTTTCAAATAGCGCAATACTTTAAGCGAATCAGGGCCTCGATTAACCATATCACCCGCACACCACAGCACATCTTCTTCTGGGTTAAAATCTACTATTTTCAACAGCTTCTTTAAAGATTTATAACACCCCTGAATATCACCCACCGCGTAAACTGCCATGTTATTTTAACATCTCCTGCCAGCACAAACCTGCAAGTGTTACTGCTGGGTTGTTTCTACCTAATAATGTGCGTAAATCTGCAAACGCTTGGGTTTGTTGCTGTGTTTCACCGCACAATAGCGGCAACACGGCGGCTTCAATGTTTTCAACCGTCGCATCATGCTGCAATAATTCAAGCACAATACCTTGCGAACTTGGCGCATCACCCAAAAGAAGGATGTTTGCCAAGCCAACGCAGCGCCCCTTAATCAAGCGTTGCCCAATAAACCAAGAAAACGCGGAGGTTTTATATACCAATACCGTTGGTGTGTTCCAAAGCGCCAACTCCAAAGTTGCCGTA
>JAUZQX010000047.1 GCA_030950765.1 Ghiorsea sp. | reverse complement strand
CAGACTTTAGTTCACCCATAGCTACCTCACTTTGTAAGTTATAAGTTTTCTACGTTGATAACGCAAGCGTGTTGTTGGGTGTAGTATATAGAGATATATCCAAAAGACGACAGCATCAAATAAGAAGTAAAACACAGCAATGCGGCTGGGTGGGTTGCCGCTGGGTAGCCAATTGACTATGCCAAATGCTGTTTCAGGCCAATACCAGCATCCTGTGGCTGTGCCAACCAATTCAATATAACAGACAACAACAAACATAATGAGGAAAAATGATCGTGATTTTTTGGTGAAGAATAAGACGAGCATAAAGGTGACTGCTGTGGCAAAACCATAGACATCATTTGCCCAAAACAACCAAAAAATACTGAATGCGATGGCGGTGAAAAGTAGTCCGCGTTGAACTTGTTTGGCGTATGTTTGCATAGAAAGTTTTTTCGACATTTTGAGTGTCCAAGCAAAAATAAGACCGTGGGCAAAAGCCAACCAAAGCGGGATATTATCGAAGCGATAGTGGTACATACCCAATATTTTGGAAAAAAGGTATTCACCTGTAAGTCCAATAATAATACCGATGAACAAGACGTTCCGGACACGTTTGGTGCCATTGCGGTAAGCGCGAATAAAGGCAAGAAATACTAGAATTGTTGCCACCCATTGCCCATTACTAACCAGTGTATCGCCGTATTCGCTATCGAGCAGCAAAAAGACAGGTACACCAATGATTAAAAAGAGTATCGAACGAATTGTCTCTTTATGGGAGGATAGACTTTTTATCATTGAAACTCTTGCATAGAATAACGGTTGTTTGCGGTAATATCATTGTAGGTGAATGCTGTTTTTTGACTCGAATAAACACTGTCTTTAAGCCAAACCTCTTCGTCTTTTGTTTCTTCTTGTTTAACAGCTTTGCTCCATACACCTTTTTTAGATTTCCCGTGGTTATCCGTGTAAACATAATCAGCCAACCAACGATAACCGCGTTCTTTTAAATCGTCCTTTTTATCAAAAGGCGCACCCACTGCAAAATAACGGCGGCTTTGTACTCTAGCATGATTGAGTAATTCGGACATGGCAAGCTTGCCTGATTCGGGTAAAACCTTGGTGAGTAAATGTAATGTCGCCTCAGCATCATTGACTGCTCTGTGTCCTTCAAAAAAATACCCCAGTTTATATGCAATGTAATCAAGTTTAAGGCTGGAAATATTTTCAACCTGCCAATCAATATCGTTGAAAGTACACGCCCAATTACTGTCTTTGGACTGTGGCAAACGGCGCTCTAACATTTGCCTATCAAATGCCGCATTATGGGCGATAATTAGACTGGATTTATGCATCCAAGTCAAAATTTCTTCATCATCAAGACTTTGCCCTGTCAGCATATCATCGGTGATACCTGTAACTTGTTTCACAATATCACTTAATGACTCTTTGGGGTCTTCAAACCCACCGTAGTTATGCAAAATACGATAAATAAAACCTGTGCTTGCATCATATTCAAAAGCAACAAAACCCAACTCGATGATTTTATCTTTTGCAGTGTCCAAACCTGTGGTTTCAGTGTCTAGAACCATACCAATTCGCGGTGTTTGTGGGCTTCCTTCATGGTAACGTTTGGGTGTTTGCAGTTTGGTAATCACTTTATACAAACCATCTTTTTCCAGTGTTTGTATGATTTCTTTATTGTTCATGATTGCTGCTGCCTTTTTTATACAGTGTATTTTGAATCACCTGACTGAACAAATTTATCTTAAATGGTTTGAGAATAACACGCTCAGAAGATATGGCTTCTGTATTTAGCGTTTGGCTAGAGTCAAAACCTGTAACAAAAATAATATGAATATCAGGGTTGATATGACGAAGATGTTTAGCTGCTTCAATACCATCCATTTTAGGCATAGCAACATCAAGGATAATCAATGTGATGGCTTGCTGTAACTTTCGCAATGGCTCTGTGTGGCGCAAGTATTGTTTTTCCATATGTTGGTCATGAAAGTGTAAGCTAAATATATGCAGGTTTTTTAGGTCGAGTATTGACCTTATAGATTTTAGCACAAACAGCCCCTTTTAAAATATGGGTATGTAAGCAATAAGCTACGCAAGTTTAGTACCATATTACGGTTGATTGTTGGGTAGTAATGTTGTGTGTAATAAGGGTAGTAAACTGCCGTCATTACGCGGTTTAAAGCCTTGTAGCCGCTTGTTTGACACCGCAACCACGGCATCATACCAAAGTGGGATATACACTTGATCTTTTGCCATTTGTCGTTGGACTTTGGCATACAAAACTTTACGCTCATTTAAATTTTGGCTGCTTGCTGCGGCATCTAACCAAGCATCAACTTGTGCACTGCTGTACCGACCACGATTTGCACCTTTGGGCGGCTGCATGCCAGTGTGTAGAATCCAACGATAAATATCAGGGTCGGTGATACCCACCCAAGACAATGAAAACACCTGAAAATCACCACGTTTAATGCGCGCATAAAAGCCGCCCCATTCTAATGATTCTATGGATACATTCACCCCAATTTTTTGCCATGCATAGGCAATGGCTGTCACCAGTCGTAAGCGGGTGGGGTTGGTGCTGGTGCGGTAGTTGATGGCAAAGCGGATACCTTCCGCATTGCGCTTAAACCCTGCTTCATCAAGTAGTTTCTCAGCTTGAATGGGGTCAAAGGGTGTGATGGGAATTGTTGCAGCCGCCCAATGATTGGGTGTTAAAATGGTTTCGCCAAGTGTGGGTAAATCGCCAAACAATGCTTGTTTCAAAAGCTTTCTGTCCAGTGCCAAGGCTAAAGCTTGGCGAACTTTTACATGTTTAAGTATGTCATCCTGCATATTCAAACCCAAATAGGAGAAGGTGGTGGAGGGTTGGCTGGTCATGGTGATGTTATCTTGTTTTTTTAGCCACGGCAGTAGGTGAGGCGGCAAATCATTTTGTGTAAAATCAATTTCACCACGTACCAATTTCAAAACACGGGTCACGGGGTCTTTGATGGGCAGAATTTCAATGGCTTGAATGGATGTGTTGTCGGGTTTGGCGCGAATAAGTTTGAGCGTGTTGTTCCATGTATCTAACTTAAAAACACCACAACCCATGTTTTGTTTGGCTTGATGCGTTTTGCTGGCTTCATCGGCGGGAAGAATACCAAGGTTTAAGCGGGTGAGTAGGGATGCGTCAGGTTTGTTCAAGCTCAGGGTAAGTTGATGTGGGTTGTTTACTGTGATGTGTTTTATGGCTGTAAAACCAGCTTTGAGAGGGCTATTTAAATCCTTGTTTAACACACCGAAAATCGTCGCTGCAACATCATTTGCGGTCACGACCTGCCCATTGTGGAAAGTGATGTCATCACGCAGCTTAAACACCCAAGTATAGGGGTCAGGTTGTTGCCATGATGTAGCAAGGCTGGGTTTGGGTAAAAAGTCTTCGCCCAACTGTACCAAACCACAATGTATCAGCTCTTGAACGCGGTGGGATGCGGCATCGGTAGCAAACCTAGGGTCTAAGCTGATGGGCGCAGATGCTAGCCCAACACGCAAAGTATGGTTTTCGGGCTGCTCTTGGCTACAAGCTGATACAAGCAGCAACAGTATGACCGCGTAAAATTTCACGGTTGCCATAAGCTTAATACTTCCACATGCCCTGTGTAGGGAAATAAATCCAATGGGCGCAAAGCTTTAAGTTTAAAACCGGCATCGGATAGTGCTTTGGCATCACGCGCACCTGCGGCGACATCACAATTGACCATGATGATTTGTTTGGGAAAGAGTTTATGGATATTTTGGCAAATGCGTTTTGCACCTTTGCGTGGTGGGTCGAGAATGAGGGTGTCCGCACCAATAAATGGTTCATAACTAAAAGAATCAAATAAATCTTGAACTTGATATGTGGCGTTCACTTGTAGGCGTTTGGCATTGTTGTTCGCAGCCTTGATGCTGGCAGGGTTAAGCTCTGCACCCATCACTTGTTTACCCGTTGCTGCAAGGGGTAGTGATAAATTGCCACAGCCTGAAAATAAATCGACCACACGCTGGCTATGCTGCGACCACTCTAGAATTTGTGAAACCAGTGTTTGGTTGCCCACAGCATGACCTTGGACAAAATCATTTGCACCAATCTCAATGTTAATGTTTTGTTTGTTCGGTAGTTGAATCTGGTCAAACATCGATTGTATGGGTTTATGTAATGCTTTGATAGACGGTGTATTCAATTTGCGCCACCACCATTGCTGCTGGTTTTGTACTGGCGGCATAAAATCAGCGGCTACACTTTGTTCAGATTCCAAAATGATATGTGTACCATTGCTGAGTTCCACAGCTTGAATGCTTTGTATACTCTCAGGCAAGTTCATCGTTTCTAGGCTGTTACGCAAGACATCTAAACTTTGTGTAATCGCAATGCAGGTCGGGGTATGCACAATGTTATGGCTGAACCGCTTGCGAAAGCCTAGTTTTCCCTTGTTTATAAACCAACGCACTCGCCTGCGCCCAGCAAACTTTCCTTGATGAGGTTTTGCTGGGATGATGTTTGTATGTTCGGTTATGAAAGCCTGAAAAGCATCGATAACCCACTGGTTTTTGAGCTCGGCTTGCGTTGCTTGCGACATATTTTGCAAGGCACAGCCTCCGCAGCTTTGCGCAACAGGACATATTGCCTGAATACGTTGCGGTGATGCAGTTTGGATGTGGGTTAATAAGCCACGAAAAACACCGCGTTTTTTTTGTGTATATTGAAATTGAACTTCATCGCCGACAACGGTGTTGGGGATAAGTACAATGTTCTTCTGCTCCCGAACCAAACCTTCTCCGCCAGGTAATATAGCTTCCACAATCCCTGTGTGCTGATCACTCATGGGTTAGGAAAGGATATCGATAGGACCAATCGTAATTGGATATGCTGATTTAAAACGGATGCGTACAGCTTGAATAAGCGGCGAAGATTTGATGATATCATTGATAACAACCTTGATGTCAACGTCATCACCTTTACGCTCAAAAATACGTATCCATTTTGAGCCGCTAGCAGGTTGAATTTCTAGGTATACATAACCTCTTTTAAAGTTGGCTCGACCTACGCTTGCCTTATGTAATATGATTTTGGAAATGACTTGGGGCTGTTTAAACGCTATTTTAGATTCGCCTCTCTTTGCTGTTTTGAACCATGTGTTTTTGTTAATATCATTAAAAAACACATATTTTCCACCTTTAAACTCATGTTTACGTTTAGATGTGATCTTAGATTTATCACTGCGTGTTACCGTATATGCTACCTTTTGGGTTAACAGCACCATTTTATCTGTTTTTTCAGTTTTAGGTTGGTTTAGCTTTTTTGTTTGGATAGTCGTTTGTTCTGCTATATTTGTGTTTGAACTGTTTTGCTTGCTCACAGCAGTCTTAGTGGCTTTGTTTTTTATAGCGTCGTTGTTGCTTGCTTGTTTTACAATAGGTTTAGTTGTTTTGCTGTTTTGGCTTAATGTGGGTTCCTCTTGTGTTTGAACACCATGATTGTTTGTTATTTCTTTTTCGGACTGTGAAGCACTTTCTTCAGCCATGTTTAACACAGCAATGACCAAAACACCTAAGACGATAAATAAAAGTGTGATACCAGATAAACCTGAAAAGAGCTTTTTTAACTTGGGAACTGTATTAGTCCACAAACGACGCAGATTTTCTTTGCCATGTTGTATCCATTGCTGTGCAACTTCCGCATTGCTTGGTGGCGGAAGAATGATAGATGTTTTACTCACATTGGGGTTCGAACTTTGTTGCGTTTTTCTGGATTTGTTGGCGGCAGGTTTGAGGTGAGCCATAATATCAATGACTTTTTCACGAACAACCGCAGCACTTTCAGGGCGGCTATGTTTACTTTTACTGAGCAGTTTAAGGATAAGGTCAGATAAGGCAGGTGGAATCGATGGGTCAAGTTTATTGGGGATAGGCGCAGGCTCGCGCACTTGTTTCTCCATGATTTCAAATTCGCCACCATTACTGGAGGCATCAAAAGGCAGCCTGCCAATGGTCATGTAAAACAGTAAAATACCAAACGCATAGAGGTCAGTCCTTGCATCAATAGGTTTGTTTAAAATTTGTTCAGGTGCCATATAGCGGAACGAGCCAACTGTTGCCCCACTTTGGGTAAGGTCATCTTCACCTTGCTCTGGTTTGGCAAGTCCAAAGTCTAAAAGTTTGATCTCACCTTTATTGGAGACCAATACATTTGCAGGTTTTAAGTCGCGGTGAACCATGTCAAAGTGATGGGCAGCCTCAAGACCTGTGAGCACATCAATAGCAATGCTAAGTTTTTTCTCTAGGGGTAGGTCGGGGTTGTTTTTGAGGTAAGCTTTTAAATCTTCACCTTCAATCAGCTCCATAATCAAAGCCATGTGTGTGTCATCTTCAAATAAGGAGAGTAAAGTTACAATGTTGGGGTGCATGACTTTGGCATGCATACGCGCTTCACGGCGAAAACGTTGCTTTAAGTTTTCATGGCGCAATAAATGAGGGTGTAAAACTTTGATGGCAACAGGTCGCCCTAATTCTTCATCAATAGCGCGATAAACAATACCCATACCACCTTGACCAAGGCGTGATTCGATAATGTAAGAGCCTAATTGGGTGAGGTCTTCATTGGGCTGGTTCTGTTCAGGGGTATCGCTCAAAAGGTCTCCTGTATTTCGGGCTGCATATCCATGCCGATAAGCCGATTGTTAATGTTCACTGCTCAATGTCAAGGCAAATGCGCTAAGTTATATTAGCCAATCGGTTTTTTAGTGGTCTATGGTGTGCGTCACATAAACAAACTGCTAGGGCATCAGCGGCATCTTCGGGTAGTGGAAGTGGTGGTTTGAGCAAGGTTTTAATCATATGTTGAACTTGATTTTTGTCTGCGCGACCATGCCCAACAATAGCTTGTTTAACGGCGGTCGCTGAGTAGCTATTGATGTTAAGCTTAGCGTGACAGCATGCTGCAATGAGTACACCCCTAGCTTGCCCTAGCTTTAAAGCTGAAGATACATTTTTGGATACAAAAACATCTTCAATGGCAGCACAAGAGGGTTGATATACTTCAATGATGGTTGATAATTCTTGAAACAAAATGCCCAAGCGTTCAGTGAATTCCCCCGTATCACAGCGGATAACATGATGATGGACATGGCGAACTCTGTTGCCATTCACATCAATGATACCCACACCTGCTTTGCGTGAGCCTGGGTCTATGCCCATAAAACGAATCGTTGTCATGATGCTGAATGGTTGCTTAGTGTTTGTAGGGTGCGAATGAGCTTTTTCCGTCCGACAAAAAAGCGAAAGGGGTGTCCACCATTGATGCGCCAAATCCAAGCTGCACGTATGCCTGAAAATAATAAACAGCGTATTTTTTCGGTGTTTCTACCTTGTTTAAGGTATTCGGGTTTACCACGAATAATGATTCGAGGCTCAATGCTGCTTACCGTCTCACCATAGAGATGTGCGATGGCGGCAATGATGTTTTCATGGCATGGGTCGTTGAAGAATTGGACTTGTTTATGAATCCTTTGCATACCACTGCCAATAGATTGCAAGGTACTGTTTTGTTTAGCAAGTTTCTTTTCAACGGCAAGCATACCTGCGGCGTAGCTGACGATTTGTTTGCTGTGTTTAATGTCTTGACCTTGCAGCAGGCGTTTGGCTTGTGTGTTGCCTAAGGAAAAGTGGCTGTGTTGGGTGTAGTTATCGTCAAGCAGGGCATCAATGCAATGTTTAAAATAGACGGGGTCGCATTTCCCAGTTTGGGTGATGGATGTGATTAAATATGATGTTTGGGCTAATGCTGCCAAAGCAAGGGCACGTTGTTTTTCGCGTTGGGCTTTGTTGTTTGAGTGGTAGGGTGCAGCTTTCAT
>JAUZQX010000046.1 GCA_030950765.1 Ghiorsea sp. | reverse complement strand
GCGTGCTGCAGCTTCTTTACGTTTCTTCGCCACAGAAGGTTTTTCATAAGCTTCACGACGACGGCATTCACTAATAACACCACCACGCTCAACTTGCTTACGGAATCGCTTAATAGCCATTTCAATTGGCTCATCAGTACTTACTCTAATTCCTGGCATGTAAAAACATCACCCCCTTGGGCAAACCGCAAAATTTATACGCTCAACGTATAGCCTTTGTATGAAGCTTGACTATATGTCTACTCCTGCAAAGGGTCGCGCATTATGGGTGTGGAATCAATGAAGTCAAATCAGAAGAAATCAAGCGTGTTTCGTGCAGCAGCCAAAGTCGGCAGTTGGACCATGTTATCCCGCATCCTTGGTTTTATCCGTGATATTTTTATTGCCCGCCTTTTGGGTGCCAGCCCCCTTGCCGATGCCTTCTTTGTTGCTTTTAAGCTGCCTAACTTTTTTCGCCGCATGTTCGCTGAAGGCACACTCACCGTAGCCCTTGTGCCTGTACTTGCCGATGAGCGTAAAAAAGGTGAAGAAGATGCTCATGCATACTTAAATGCACTGGCTGGTCTGCTGCTTGCAGCCCTTATTCTTTTCACCATTGCAGGTATGATTTTTATGCCTTGGTTATTATATGCCTTTGCCCCTGGGTTTCATGATGAACCAAACCGTTGGCAACAAGCTTTGACCCTTGCTCGCATTATGTTTCCTTATTTGGCTCTGATTTCACTGGCTGCCATGTCTTGGGCTGTGCTCAATGCATACCGTAAGTTCTCCGTGGCTGCGGCAAGCCCTGCGCTTTTGAATATAGCCATCATTTTTGCCGCCGTCGTTTTAGCACCCTTACATGATAACCCTGCCGAAGCTTTGGCGGTGGGGGTGATACTGGGTGGTGCTTTGCAACTTGCGATTCAGTTCCCTGCCCTCAAACGCATTGGCTGGATTCCCAAACCCACGTGGCGACCTCGAATGCCTGCCATCACCCAAACCATGCTACTTTTTGGTCCCGCCGTGCTTGGCATTGCCGCCGTACAAATCAATATCTTGGTTGGTACGATTTTAGCTACATTATTGCCCACAGGTGCAGTGTCGTATTTATATTATGCCGATAGGATCGTGCAACTGCCTCTCGCTCTGTTTGGCATTGCCATGGGCACAGCACTATTGCCCGCATTATCCGAACATTTCGCCAACAATCGCACCGCCGAAGCCAAACAAGATTTAAGGCAAGGTTTAACATGGCTCACTTGGATTATATTACCATCCATTGTGGGTATTATGTTCCTTGCAGAACCCATTATTCGCACCTTGTTCGAACACGGTAAATTCACAGCCCTTGATGCCGCCAACACATCCCATGCCTTGCAAGCCTATGCCGTAGGTTTGCTGGTGTTCTGTTGGGCACGTGTATTGTCCACCGCCTGTTTTGCAGGCAAAGATGCCAAAGCACCCATGAAATATGCGATGTACACCGTTGCCGTGAATATCATTCTCGCTGTGATTCTGATGCAACCCTTGGGGTATGTTGGGTTAGCCTTGGCATCCGCACTGGCATCATTTTTTAATGTGGCTTTATTGTGGGCGCATTTGCACAAAAAACATGGTGCAATCTTTAACCTTTCAAGTTGGAAACGCATGTTTTCCGCAGCCCTTGCATGTTTGCCCATGGCGACTTGGCTGTATTATGCCCCACACCTGTGGGCATTCCCCAGCGACAAATTGATGCAATTTATATGGCTCACAGCTCTTGTCATTGGAAGTATGCTGACTTTCTTCGCAGCCGCGTGGGTTCTTGGCGAACGCAAACTTCTCAAACAATAATTTGAACCGCAGTACCCGCAAGGGGCAGGCTTCTTGCCTTTGGCAATTCATCACAGGACACAAAGTTACGCGGAAAAGTGTAAAGTTTTAACATCTATCATTCCGAGCGCAGTGGAGGAATATCGAGACATCTCGACTACGCTCGATGTGACAATCTCCCCCTTTGTTAAGCTGCACCGAAGTGTGCTGTAACAAAAGGAAGAAGCGCAGTAACACCCGCCCTTTTGTTGCAACTAAGCGCAGGAAATAAGCAGCTTATAAAGGGCAGATTTTTGGTTCGTTCTTGGAGGTGAATTGCGCTTTTGCGCAAGAGAAACCAGCCTGAGGTGTGGTAGCAAAGAAAGGAACAAACACCTTCCTATTTGGACATTCTCCCTTTTCATGTAAGCTTCAACTTCAACTAGGAGGAAGCAACCATGCAACGCGAAATCTTTGTTTATGATATTGAAACCATACCCGATGCCGATGCCACCCGCCGTTTATTAGGTAATCAAGACATGGATGATTTTGAAGCCCGCGATGCCTTATCCGCTTATTTTTTAGAAAAAACAGACGGCAGAAATGATTTCCCAAGACAACCCTTCCACCAAGTTGTCGCTATCAGTTATGTGCATTTAAGCCGCGAAATCAGCGAAGAAGGCTCTGAACTATCCATCAAACGCATCGCCACAGGTGGCAAATCCGATTCCGGTGAAGAGGAAATGTTACAAGGCTTCTTCAACATCATCGAAGCCCGCGCACCCCAACTTGTCAGCTTTAATGGCAGAGGTTTTGATATGCCCGTGCTCAAATATCGGGCTATGGTGCATGGTTTATCTTGCCCAAGATGGTTCAAAGAAGGCGATAAGTGGAACAACTACGAAACCCGCTATTCACACAACTACCACCTCGACTTATTAGAAACATTGTCCGACTTCGGCGCATCAGCCCGTTGCTCCATGCACGAAGTTGCCACGGCATTTGGCATCCCTGGCAAACTGGATACCGCAGGTGATGATGTGCGCGGTATGTTTGAAGGTGGTGAGATTGATGCCATCCGCAATTATTGCGAAACGGATGTTTGCACCACAGCTTTAATCATGTTCCGCTGGATGTTATTTAGAGGTGAACTCTCCGAAGGCGCATATGCCCGAGCGATCTTGGGTATGCGTAACTACCTTGAATCCGAAAGTGAG
>JAUZQX010000045.1 GCA_030950765.1 Ghiorsea sp. | reverse complement strand
CATATTGGCGGATTGAGCAGCCATATAATAAATGGGTAACTGGGGTTCATCGGGGCGGTCACCCAAGGCTTTGTTTGCTGAAACCAAGCCTGTTTTATAGTCAATAATGATGCGGTGGCCACTGGCGGTTTGGTCACTTCTATCGATTTTGGTGTGTAGCACCAGTGCTGACGATGTGCCAAGTGTTACAGTTTGCCAAAATTCAAAGCCAGTGACGGTGAAAGGTTCTCGTGTACTTTCAAAGTGTAACCACTGCTTCATAAGCTGCTGTAAACGCTGGGTTTCCAAGCTTTTTATGTCTTGTGATATTAATCTTCTGATGTCTGACCAAGCATGGGTTGCAGCGGCCTGAATATATTGCTCTAAAGAACCATCGTTGATATATTGAAGTAGGGTTGTTGAATTTTTGGTTTGTTTCCAAAAGTATTCCAAGGCGGCATGTAATAATGTGCCTTGCTCTGCAGCGGTTAAACCTAGTGTTGGTGTTTCTAAGCCTCGTAAACGCAATCGATAACGTGCAAATGCTTGAAATGGACATGCCGATTGAGCCTTGATGATGCCCGTGCCACCTTTGATGTCTTCTGGTGCTGATACAGGCAGTGTAAGATCAGTTATGTTAGATGTTGGTGCAGTGTGCTGCTGCAAATCTAATGCATAACGACTTGAGACATGGTTTGAGGCTGTTGGTTCACTTTCATGTTGTACAACAAGTGGCGAGGCTTGTACTTCTTGCCCATCTTTGAGACAAGCATAACTGACAGACAAAGTGGGTGCGATGTGTTGAATATGCTGCCATACGCTCTGAGCATACAACCATTCGCGCTCGCTATTGGCATGGGGTGTTTGATATTGCACTTGTATATCAAAAGGAATCAAAGGGTGAGGTTTGGCAGCGGGTGGCCATGTTGCATCATCCATAGCCATCACAAACACATGGTCAAAAGATAAGTTGGCAGCTTCAAGTAACCCCATAATTTGCACATTTGCCAGCCCTGGTGCAGGGCGAAAAATTTGTTCGAAAGCATATTCTTGAATATAGGACAACGCTTCTGACCATGTCATCAAACCACAGAAGTCATCCAAAGCAGGCAGTGAACTTATCAGTGTTTGCCAGTTTTGTTGTTGTGCTGTTTCATAGGGAAGTGTAAAGCTTTGGTTCGCCCATAAAATACTGTCTAAAAAAGGTTCGCTGATAGCAACCCATTGCGATAGTAATTGTTTGTGGGGTACATCTTTTAACGTTTGTTGCTGCTGTAAGACCAGTTCAAGCACTTGTATAAAGTGTGTTAAGGTTAATGCACTTTCTTGGCAAAGCTGATGCAGTTGTTTGGTGCTTAAGTTGTACTGGTTTTGTTGGCGTAGCTGGGCATCTAGAGCTGCACGCTGATTTGATTCTTCACTGTGCCCTTGAATATAAGGGTTGAGCAAAAGCTGGCTGATGAGCTGGAAATCCATGTTGTATTGCTGGCTCAAACGCAATAAATGTAATGCTGTCTGAATAAGGGGCTGTTTTGCCAGCGGAGAACCAAGTGAAATATTGAAGTATGCACCTTGTTCATCGGCATTGCTGGTCAAACTTAATATAGGGGCAAGCTCTTCAGAAAATATTTGGTTAATGGTAGGGGCTATACGTTCCAAATTTGGTACTAATACGGCAATTGTATGTTTTGGATGTTTTTGCATGTGCATACGAATCTGTTGGCAAATTTGTCTGATTTCGGTTTCTGCATCTTGATATCTGTGTAGCTCAATTGTTGCTTTAGGCTTGTCGTTGATGACTTGGCTAATGCTGCACCCAAGTTGTTGCAAATGTTCAAAATAAGTAATTTGGGCAGGGGTAAAACTATCAAAACCATCCAGAATGATATGTGAGTGATGAAACTCTACATGAGTTTGCTGCAACATATCGAGGATTTGAAAGGAGAGGTAATGTTCTGTTGCATCTTGAATATTTTGCTGCCAGCGCCATAAAGCAAGGTGTTCTTCGCCTGCATATTGTAAGCAGTCGGGGTCAATATGGAAATCAGCTAGAATTTGTCGCGCATCTACAGCCTGTTTACTCAATGCTTTGGGGTTAAGCACTTGAACCTGTTCGTCTTGTGTTATACAGCTTTGCCATAACAAGGCTTCTTGTTGCTTACTTAACCATAAACCAATGTTTGCATCCGCCCATTGCTGACGCAGCCATGTTGACCATGGTAAAATTTGTGGGGTTTCCCATGCTATTTTATTTAGGTTAAGCTGTTCTTTTTCAAAAGCTTGTAAGCGAAACCTAGCCAAACGCTGATTGGATGTGACAATAATACTTTTTGTTGTAAGCGTTGTATAAAGCTGAGAAGAAGGAATTTGAGAAAATGCGTTGTATGTCACAGATGCAGGCTTGCAATTTGTCATGTTTTGGTCTTCAATCATGGTTGTTTAAAGATGTGAACGGGTTGAGACAAGTGCTTTCCCAAAGGTATGAGGAGAGGTAAGGAGAGAAGATGAGCGAAGTTAAAGTCAGTTGTCCACGTTGTCAGGAAAAATTTGAAGCTGAAGAAGCTGAGGTTTATGAGTGCCCCAAGTGTGGCACCAGCATTGTACAAGAAAAGGATACTTCCGACCAAGAAAAAACCCAAATATTTAAAGCATGAATTCATTCGACTTTTTCTTTTAAGATCTTGGCTGGAACAAAGTTTCCTTCGGCATCAATATGGGCAGGAATATAGGTTTGTTCTGGTGCAGGGCTATCATCCATTTGCCAAATTAAAAGCGCCGTACAAATCACGCTAACCAGTAACCAAAGAAAAAGGAACGCTTTGCTAATGCGTCTTTTATGTATGGGTGTGACATCAATGATTTCAGGTTCGTTTCGTTGCCTTGAAAGTTTTGCAAGCCATTTTGCACGCAGGTAAAACCATGTCAGGCGTAATAAAAGCATCAATAAAGCGGGGCCAAAGAAACCGAGTAGTGTTAGGAATAAATAACGCATTAGCTTTGCATCAACACGCGAAGTTGTCCTGCATAAGTTTCAGGGTTTGGCTCTTGACCCGTACGCTGTGATTGGTAAACCGTTTCAGCCAGCACCTCTAAAATGACATGTAATGTTTCATGACGTTCTTTTTTTAAGTTCAGCATATAATGCTCCATGAGTTTTGCTGCTTCTGGCGGATGTTTGGTTGCCAGTTGCTCTTCAATTGCAAGGTGAAGGGATAAGTGAAGGTAAGGGTTCATACCATCATCGACTTGAAAATCGCGCTCTAAAAAAGTGTCCATATCATCGAAAAAATGATGGTATTCAGAGTGCATGGCTATAACTCTGGCAATGCGAACCTCTAAGGCATTAAGCGGCAAGTCTGCTTGTGCTTTTTGCCAAGCATCCCAGAATATTTGACGATGTGCTCGCAACTGTTCCCTGCTGGGTTGATTGTTTGCCTGGGTCATATCATTGTTTTCCCTTTTTATATGTTATTATTTTAGCAGTGTGTTGAAGCGTAAACTGCAAAAACATGTTTGTCATCTCATGTTTCGTCAAAATTTATTGTGCAAGATGCTTTTGAACGTCTATGCTATGGCATATGGCAATTTTAATTGTTCAAGAAAATGAACGTGAGCGTGAAATCCCACTGCAAGGCTCGGCAACGATAGGTAGGCATCCAAGCAATACTGTGCGTCTTGCTTGCAATGTGGTGTCCAAATATCATGCGATTATTCGAGAAGTGGATGGGACATTCACTTATGAAGACCTTGGTAGCTCCAATGGTTCTTATTTTCATGAATTGCGTATTCAGGAACATGAATTTAATGATGGTGATGAAATTCGTGTGGGTAATGTGCTTATCAGATTTAAAGAATCCGAATTTGATGATGTCAGTAGCCTAGTCCAGTTTGAACAATTTGACCCGCAACAGACGCAATATGCTGAGCGTATTGATGTTGCAGAAGTGGGAAGGTTTTTACCTGAGAATGAAGTGCACGATGCCGCCATATTACGGGTGGATTATGAAAAGCTACGCTTAGGGCAAGACTTATTAGAGAGTATTGGCATCGAACGTGATGTGCGTAAGCTCCTGAATACGATTACAGAAAAGCTGGTTGACATGTTTGTAGCAGACCGCTGTGTGGTTCTTTTGCTGAACCCCAAAGGTGAGTTTGAGCCACGGGCAGTGAAAACACAGGGCAATGATACTGGTAAGGTGTTTGTTTCTCAAACCGTGCTCGATGAGGTAAAATCAACCAAGTCTGCAGTGCTGCTATCGGATGAGTCGCATACTGGTGAGTTGGCACAATCTTCTTCCTTGGTTTTGATGGGGATTCAGTCGGTGATGTGCTCACCTATTATTCATAATGATAATGTGATTGGTGCTGTACAAATTGATTTACGCAAAGGTCAAGGCGCATTTGTTAAAAAAGACTTGCAACTTTTGGGTGGTATTGTGACGTATGTTGCTATGGCAGTCGCCAATGCGGGTTTGTCTCAGAAAATTGAAAGAGAAGCCAAGACACAAGCGCAGTTTGAACGTCTTTTATCGCCAAGTATTGTTCGGCAATTGGTTTCAGGACAGTTGAAAATTGGTAAAGCTGGAGAGCTTAGGCAAGTAACCATTATGTTTGCTGATATTCGTGGGTTTACTGCTATGAGCCAAAAAGCTTCACCTGCAGTTGTGGTGAACATGTTGAACCAATATTTTGAACGCGTGGTATGTATTGCTTTTAAATATGGTGGCACGATAGATAAATTTATTGGTGATGAAGTGATGATTTTGTTTGGTGCTCCGATTCCTATGAAAAAACAGGAAGATTCAGCACTTGCTTGCGCCTTGGAAATTCAAGTGATGTTGCGCTCTTGGAACAAAGAGCGGGGTCTTAAAAGGCAAGTGCAAATTCCCGTGGGCATTGGTATCAACAGTGGAGAAGTGGTTGTTGGTTCGATTGGTTCGAGTCAAACCATGCAATATACATGTATTGGTAATGCGGTAAACATTGCTTCACGTTTGACAAATATGGCGAGGGCAGGCGAGATTGTTGTAAGTAAAGCAACCATGGTGGGTGTACAATCTAAGGTTGAGTGTGACAAACTTGCGCCTGCCAGCATCAAAGGCATTGATGGACAAGTACAAGCTTATAGGGTGAAAGCTATACATGGCAGACACGAGACAGATACAGTTGATGAGTGAGTCCAAACAGCTCAATGAGAGAGAGCAACAACTTATCCGCCGCTTACAATATCGCTTACAAAGGCAGGGTATGCTGGAATTGGACGCTTGGTTAACCCCGTTGTTAGTAGCAGTAGCTACAAAAGATTCGGCAGTACTTGAAGCAACAAAAAAACTGTTAACGTATGAAGTTCCCGATTTATTAGCCATGCAGGCTGGGAGCTTAGCGATACCCAAGGCATTGGAACCATGGTTAAAATATTAGTATTTATATTGACTGTAAGCAGTGTCTTAATATCTTGTATAGCGCAAGAGGCTCCCCTTCAAAAGCATATCAACAAGCCAAGTAAGACCTTACCTTTATTGCATATTCAACCTGAGGTTTATCAGCTTGGTGATATTAAAGAGGGCGAAGAAGCTGTGGCGACCTTTTTGATTCGTAATAACCATACACAATCGATTGAGCTGGTGGACATTCAAGCATCTTGTGGCTGTACAGCGGCTGAGCCTGATAGTTATGTGATTATGCCCAATACTTTTACACAGTTGAAAGTAACGGTTGATACCACTGCAAAACAGTCCAATATTAAAAAGTCTATTACAGTAAAAGATTCACTGGGGAATGAAGCATCGGCTATATTACAATTTAATGTGGTTGAAAACCCGCATTTGAGTTTAAACAGGAAAATTAAAGGCATTTTTGATGGCAAGTGCGCATCCTGCCATTTTGAACCTTTGTTGAAGCAACAGCCTGTTGCCAAATTGTATGAAGTGGGTTGTGCCATGTGCCATGGGGCTGATGCAGGGGGTGGTTATGCACCAAAACTAAAAGGTTATGCGTCATTGTCCGCCTTGAAAACCATTATCAGTGATGGTGTTGGAAAACCACAAATGCCAGGTTTTGCGCAAAAAAATGGCGGACCTTTGACACAAGTGCAAATAGAAGCACTGAGTAAATGGTTGGTTGACTTGCCTGAATAAAAATAAGAAAAAATAGGTTGATGCAATCACTGCGAAGCAAGCTACACTGCGCGATGTATAGCTACGCTTAATTGTGAAGGAGAATTACATATGCCTTGGAATCAAAATCAAGACAATAACCCATGGGGAAACAAACCCAATGGTTCATCAGGTGGGGGAAATAAAGAAACACCTCCCGATTTGGATAAGGTTTTGAAAGACTTGAATGACCGTTTTGGTGGTTTTTTTGGTGGAGGTAAGGGTGGCGACAATGGTGGTTCCCCAGAAGTAAGCAAAGGTATGCTTATAACCTTGATTGGCGTGGCTTTTGTAGCATGGCTTGCATCGGGTTTTTATATTGTAGCAGCCGATGAAGAAGCTGTAGTGCTTCGTTTTGGTCAACATCAGGACACACGTAGTCCTGGTTTGAATTGGCATTTGCCTTATCCGATTGAAACAGTTGAAAAGATTCCAACATTATCTGTGCAACGTTTAACTATTGGTTTCCGTACATTTGCCGATGGACGTATACGTAAAATGAATCAAGAATCATTGATGTTAACCAAAGATGAAAACATCGTGGATATTTCGTTTGTGGTGCAATATAAAATCTCTGATATTGAGAAATACTTGTTCCAAATTGATGCAACCCAAGCTATTCAAACCGTTCGTGATGCGGCTGAAAGTTCGATTCGTGAAGTGATTGGTCGCACATTGATTGATGATGTGATGACGGATAAAAAAGCCGAGGTTGAAGACCAAACACGTAAAGGCATTCAAAATATCCTTGATACTTATAATGCTGGTATTCGTGTAACTACGGTAACATTGAAAGATGTGCAGCCACCAGAGCGTGTAAGCAAGGAATTTAAAGATGTTGCCAGTGCGCGAGAAGATAAAGAGCGGGCAAAAAATGAAGCCGAAACTTATTCTAACTCGGTGATTCCGAATGCACGTGGTGAAGCCAAGAAAATGATTCTTGAAGCCGAAGCCTATGCCAAGGAAGTAGAAGACAGAGCCATTGGTGAAGCAGACAGGTTCAACAGTTTGTATCAAGCATACAAAAAAGCACCAGAAGTTACACGTAAACGTTTGTACCTTGAAACCATGGAAGAAGTGTTAGCAGGAGCAGATAAAGTGATTATTGATTCCAAGGTTGCCAACCAAGTGATGCCATATTTACCTCTGAACCGCGCTGGTAAAGTGGAGGTGAAATAATGAGTCCTAAACAATTACTTACAGGTGTTATTATTGCCGCAGTCTTTATTTTTATTAGCCGTAGCGCATTTGTCGTTGACCAACGCGACCAAGTGTTGGTGATGCAGTTTGGTAACATAACAGGCGCACCTATTATTGAGCCGGGTTTACATTGGAAGCTTCCATGGCAAAACACGGTTATCTTTGATAAACGCTTGCTGGCAAGTGATGACCTACCCAATGAAGTGATTACCAAAGACAAGAAAAAAATCATTGTGGACAGCTTTACACGTTGGAAAATCATCGACCCACTTAAAGTTTTTCAGGTAGCTAAAACACGTGAACGTGTGGAGTCTAGGATGCAAGATGTGGTGAGTGCAAAGGTGCGTGAAGTGCTTGGTCAGCATACTTTACATGAGATTGTTACAGGTGGAGAGGGTGGTGACAAGCGCACTGAATTGATGGTTTCCATTCGTGACCTTGCTGATGCAGATGCTGCCAATTTAGGTATTAAGATTGTTGATGTACGTATCAAACGTGCTGATTTACCTGAGCAAAACTCTGAATCTGTATTCCGTCGGATGAAAGCTGAGCGTCAACGTATTGCTAAGCAATACCGCTCTGAGGGTGAAGAAGCTGCCAAAGAAATTCGCGCCACAGCTGATAAAGAAAGTAAATTTTTGCTTGCGGATGCTTATAAACAGTCTGAAATCATCAAGGGTAATGCCGATGCAAAATCGACAAAAATTTATGCCTCTTCGTATGAACAAGATGCTAAATTTTATGCCTTCACACGTTCTTTAGAAGCCTATAAGAAATCGATGGCAACACAGAGTCGTGTAGTGTTATCACCAAGTTCTGAGTTCTTTAGATACTTCGAGAGCTCTAAGTAATACAAGGCATCCATGAATGATTTGTGGGTAGCTTTAGGTCTGGTTTTGGTTTTGGAAGGGGTGCTTTATGCACTCTTTCCACAAGCCATGATTAATATGCTTAAAAAGATACCACAAATGCCCGTTTCATCGCTTAGATTTATGGGTTTTTGTTCCATAGCCGTGGGCTGGATGATTGTCTGGTGG
>JAUZQX010000044.1 GCA_030950765.1 Ghiorsea sp. | reverse complement strand
ACCAAATCCCAGCCGCCAGCTTCCCTAGCAAGCCTTAGGGTGCGAATAGCGTCTTCAGCGTTAAAACAGCCCGCAGTGTTGGGTAAAATTGTGTATTTTTTCGGGTCGATATAATCAAGCAGGTTTTCCTTGCCTGCTTCGCTGATATTCACGCGGCGTACGGCAACCGTAATCATCTCAGCTTCGGCTGCTTCGGTGGCTAGTTTCGTGGTTTCAAAATCTTTATATTTACCTGAACCCACGATTAAACGTGATGTAAATTCGTATGTACCAACTTTAAACGTATCTTTGCTCATCATATCCCTCAGCCGCCACCAATCATGTGGACAATTTCTATCTTATCATTTTCTTGCAACTTGGTTTCTGCATACGCACTTTTAGAGACCACTTCCAAATTGCGTTCTACCGCCAACATACGTGTCTCCAAACCCAACTCAGCAATCAAATCAGCAATATTAACTGCTGACATATCCTGAGCTTCGCCATTGAGTATAATCTTCATAAAAAAGCCTTTTTTATCAATTTTAACTAACTTTTGCTTAAAAACCACTTGAAAAACAGCATTATCTTTAATGTTTGATTTGACCGCGATTCATTTCATGCCTAATATAAGCCGCATGTTAGCAGCTTCTACGGATAATATGGAAGGGTTGGATGCATCTTCATCACAAACCCAAGAGGAAAAGCCTGCAAAACCACGCATTTGGTTAGGCGTCAAAAAGGGCTTGCAAGCAGCCAAAGATGCGATTGAAAACAAAGATTTAACACTTGCCGAAAAGTTATTGCGTGAGGTGATTGAGTTTGCACCCGCCGAACCTGAAGCTTGGCACATTCTGGCTGCGGTTTTGAATCGACAAGGACAAGTCGATGAAGCGAAGATTTGTTTACGTCGCGTCATCAAACTTAAAGAAACCAATATTGAACTACAAACAGACTTACCCGTGTCCAAACGCATGGCAAAATTATTATGGACACAAAATGAACAAGCAGCAGCACTTACCATGTTAGCCGAATTATTACTTGATATTGCAGGTGACACAGAGCTGCTTGAACTACAACAAACATGGACGGCAACAACATGAGCGATTTACATATTCAAGTCATTCATGGCCCTAACCTAAACATGTTAGGTACACGGGAGCCAGGGCATTACGGCAATCAAACACTAACGGACATTGACGAGGAACTCATTGCACTGGGCGACACACTAGACATACGTGTCACTTCATTTCAGAGCAATCACGAAGGTGAAATCGTGGATAAAATCCAGCACCTCAAGGTAGATGGGCTAATCATTAACCCCGCTGCATACACCCATACAAGCATTGCCATTCGTGATGCTTTGCTAGCGGTTCAAGTGCCCTTCATTGAAGTGCATTTATCCAACATTCATCGCAGAGAAGCCTTTCGACACAAGTCGATACTGGTCGATGTTGCCACAGGTGTTATTGCTGGTTTTGGTGCGCATTCGTACAGCCTTGCGTTGCGTGGTTTACACCATCAGTTAACCCAATCAAAATAACAAACATCTAGGAGATTAAGACATGGACATTTCAGAAATTCGCAAACTTATTCGCTTGGTACAACAAAGCGATGTCACAGAAATTGAAGTTACAGAGGGTGAAAGCACGGTTCGCATTTCACGCCAAAGCATGGTCGCAACTACAGTTGCTGCCCCGCAAGCTGTAGCGGCTGCCCCTTTAGCGCCAGAAGTAGCAACTACTGTTGCAGCCTCTGCCCCAGTTGCAGAAGCACCTGCCGCAGAAAATGATGAACATATATTCAAATCACCCATGGTTGGTACATTTTATGCCGCATCATCGCCAGATGATGACCCCTTTGTTAGTGAAGGTACGGTTGTGAAAAAAGGCGATGTACTTTGTATCGTTGAAGCCATGAAGCTGATGAATGAAATTGAAGCTGAATATGATGGCGTTGTTAAAAAAGTTCTCGCTAAAAATGCACAACCACTTGAATATGGTCAGCCTATTTTTGTGATTACACCAGCGTAAGGGGGTATTCACATGTTTCATAAAATATTGGTCGCCAACCGTGGTGAAATTGCTGTTCGTATTATTCGCGCTTGTAAAGAATTGGGTATTGAAACGGTTGCTGTTTATTCCGAAGCTGATAAAGATGCCATGCATACACGATTGGCAGATGAATCTGTTTGCATTGGTCCTGCAGTCAGTACACATTCATACCTAAGCATCCCCGCCATCATGGCAGCTGCGTCTCTAACCGATGTAGCTGCTATCCATCCTGGTTATGGTTTTCTCGCTGAAAACGCAGAGTTTGCCGAAATCGTGATTGAATCAGGTTATACTTGGATTGGCCCCACACCTAAATCCATGCGTATCATGGGTGATAAAGTCAAAGCCAAACAACGCATGACAGAAGCTGGCGTACCCTTGGTATATGGTTCACCAGGTGCTGTACATACAGTTGAAGAAGCCAAAGCAGTTGCTAAAGATTGTGGGTTCCCACTCATTATCAAAGCGGCATCAGGTGGTGGTGGACGCGGCATGAAAATTGTTCACTCCGAACCATCCTTACCCTCTGCCTTTAGCTTGTGCAAATCGGAGGCGGGTACTGTGTTTGGTGATGACACAGTATTTATCGAACAGTTTTTAGAAGAACCACGTCATATTGAAGTGCAAGTTCTTGGTGATGGACATGGCAATATTGTGCATCTGTTTGAGCGTGAATGTTCGATTCAGCGCAATAATCAAAAAGTTCTCGAAGAAGCACCAAGCCCATCCATCAGCCAAGAAACACGTGAAGCCATTTGCGCTGCGGGTGTTGCAGCAGCTTCGGCAGTAAACTACGAAGGAGCGGGTACGATTGAGTTTTTACTCAACCCAGACCAGTCCTTTTATTTCATGGAAATGAATACTCGTATTCAAGTAGAGCACCCTGTTACAGAATGGATTACAGGTGTGGATTTAATTGAATGGCAGCTGCGCGTTGCCAACGGTGAAAAGCTCGCTTTTACTCAAGATGACATCAAAATGAAAGGTCATGCCATTGAATGCCGCATCAATGCTGAGCACCCATTTAAATTCACCCCATCTCCGGGTAAAATTGAATTGTATCATGCACCGGGTGGTCGAAGTGTGCGTGTGGACTCTGCTGTTTATACAGGTTACAGCATTCCGCCACACTATGATTCCATGATTGCAAAAGTGATTACACATGCACGCGACCGTAAAAAATGTATTCGCAGAATGCAGCGTGCGATTGATGAGCTAGCTATTATTGGCATTACCACTAATCAAGAGTTGCACAAACGATTGTTGGCTAACCCTGCTTTTCAAGCGGGTGATTTTAATATTCATTTCTTGGAGCGCTGGCTTAAACAAATGATTGATTAAGTATTTAGTCCCAAGTGCTTTGATTGTCTTTAAAGGTCGCCTTGTTTCATGCAAGTGCGGCCTTTTTTCTGCCCGATTTTACGTTGCTGCATAGGTTTGAATCACCGCTAAAAAGTCCTTGCCAAATCGCTCCAACTTCACTTGACCAACACCACTCACTTCAAGCATTGCTTCTTCTGTCTCTGGTTTATGCTGTGCCATACCCACCAAGGTTGCGTCACCAAACACAATATAAGGAGGCACATCCAAAGCATCTGCCAATTTCTTCCGCAACTCGCGTAACTTTTCAAACAAATCTTCATCATATTTAATGTCTGCATATTTTGCACTTTTCTTGATTTTATCTTTGCTTTTGCTGCGCAATCTAGGTTTGGCTAATTCTAACGATTGCTCACCGCGCAAAATCGGTGTTGCGGTCGATGTTAATTTCAACACCGAATAATTGGCTATATCTTGCAATAGAAAACCACGATGAATCAACTGCCTAAAAATAGATGCCCATTGCTCATGGCTATATTCTGCACCAATACCATAGGTGGTCAGCTTATCATGCTGCTGTTTTACAATGCGCTCATGGCTCAAGCCACGCAACACATCAATCACATATTTCATGCCAAAACTTTGCTGTAAACGATAGACACACGACAAGGCTTTTTGTGCATCTTGGGTGGCATCAAACACTTCAGGTGGATTGAGGCACACATCACAATGTCCACAGTCTTCTTCACGTTTTTCACCAAAATAACGAAGCAATACTTTACGCCGACAAATCGTGGCTTCAGAAAAACCAATCATGGCATTCAATTTATAATTTTCGATGCGTTTTTGCTGTTCATTGTTGCCCTGCTCAATAAATCGGCGCGATGTGACCATGTCTTGTGCGCCTGAAAGCAGCAATGCTTCGGCAGGCAGCCCATCACGCCCTGCCCTACCTGTTTCTTGATAGTAACCTTCAATATTTTTCGGTAAATCATAATGAACGACGAAACGAATATTAGGTTTATCAATGCCCATACCAAAAGCTACCGTTGCCACCACCACCTCAAGCTCATCACGTAAAAAAGTTTCTTGAACATGCTCACGCACATCTGCACTTAATCCAGCATGATATGCAGCAGCTTTAACACCCTGCTGCTGCAATTTGTCCGCCACTTCTTCCACACGTTTGCGACTAAGTGCATACACAATACCTGCCACACCTTGATGTTTATGCATAAACTGCGTTAGTTGCTCAAAAGGTTTGTGTTTTTCCAATACGGTATAACGAATATTAGGGCGGTCAAAGCTGCTGATATAATGCTCAGCGCGTTGTAACCCTAAGACTTGCACAATATCATCACGTGTTTGTTCATCTGCTGTGGCAGTTAGCGCGATTAAGGGTGTTTGCGGAAAATGCTCTCTAAGCATAGATAAACGCTGGTATTCTGGTCTGAAATCATGCCCCCACTGGGACACACAATGTGCTTCATCAATAGCAAATAGCGCAATATCGATGCCCGCCAAACGCTGCAAAAAAGCTTCCGACAACAAACGTTCTGGCGCAATATACAATAAATCAATCTCAAGATTGTGTAATTTTGCCAATACCTGTTTGGCACTTTCAGAAGATAATGACGAATTATAATATGCAGCATTCACACCATTGGCTTGCAAAGCGTCCACTTGATCTTTCATCAAAGCAATCAAAGGCGATACTACAATCGCTACACCATCTCTAATCATGGCAGGTATTTGATAACAAAGCGATTTACCACCGCCTGTAGGCATCAATACAAAACTATCTTTACCCGCAATCAAACCATCGATAATAGCCTGCTGATTCAGGCGGAAATCAGTATAACCAAATGTATCCCGCAAAACCGATAATGATTTGCTCATTTCATCCCCCACCTTTATCAGGTTACACCTTACAAAGTAATAAACATACTTGATAAGACTTCTTCATTTAGAAGCCTAATGCAAACTCAACAGTGCTTGAAGATCCCGTAGTGGTAAAAATAGCACTAGAAATGCCATAACGTATGGAGGCTTCAAAGGCAAAACCTTCATAACTTGGGTCAACCAATAATACGGCATTGGTATCTTGTCTAAAGTATGAAATACCACCCTCCAAGCTCAGACCGTC